>NZ_JBFTMK010000439.1:0-4329 GCF_056396965.1 Pseudomonas sp. 05N434 | reverse complement strand
GTGTATCTGCTGTCCGTGGTGTTCGGTCCGGTACACGGTTTGCTGCGCCGCCCGCCTTTGCTCACATCCCAATGAGGTGTAACCCGATGCGCGCTTTACTCGTGCTGTTCAGTCTGATGCTGTCGATGTCGCTGTCTGCCGCGGAAAAACTCCAGGTGGTCACCAGCTTCAGCATCCTCGCCGACATGACCCATCAGGTTGGCGGCGACCATATTCAGATCACCAACATGGTCGGTCCGGACGCCGATGCCCACACCTATGAACCGACGCCGGACGATGCAAAGGCACTGCTCAACACCAAACTGATCATCAAGAACGGGCTGGGTTTCGAGCCATGGCTGGACCGCCTGGTGACCAGCACCGAAACCAAAGCCCCGGTCATCAACGCCAGCCACGGTGTCATTCCGCGCTCGCTGGATGAAGACGGCGAAACCATCCCGGACCCGCACGCCTGGCACAACCTGGCGAACACCGAGTTGTACATCAGCAACATCACCAAAGCGCTGATCGCCGCCGACCCTGCAAACAAAGCCGACTACGAACACAACAGCCAGGCCTATCTGAAAAAGATCTACGCCTTGCTCGCCGAGGCTAAAGCCAAGCTCGGTTCGCTGCCGCCGGGTAATCGCAAAATCGTCACCTCCCATGATGCCTTCGGCTATCTCGGTCAGGCTTACGGCATCAACTTCATGGCGCCGCAAGGCCTGTCCACCGAACGCGAACCTTCGGCCGCCGACGTCGCTGCGCTGATCACACAGATCCGTCAGGCCAAGGTCAAAGCGGTGTTCATGGAAAACATCAAGGACACGCGCCTGCTCAAGCAAATCGCTGATGAAAGCGGCGCGCATATCGGTGGCACGTTGTACTCCGATGCCCTCGCTGCAACCGGCCCGGCCAGCACCTTCACCGGGCTGTTCGAATACAACCTCAACACTTTGTACGAGGCATTGAGCAAGCCATGATCCGCAAGAATCCTTCAGGTGATCTGCCGTTGATTGCGGAGTCGGCGTACGTGGATAAAACCGCAATCATCTGCGGCAAAGTGGTGATCGGCGAGAACGTCTTCGTCGGACCCTACGCGGTGATTCGCGCCGATGAAGTGGACGACTCGGGCGAGATGGAAGCAATCACCATCGGCGCCAATTCGAACATCCAGGATGGCGTGGTGATCCACTCCAAGTCCGGCGCGGCGGTGACCATCGGCGAGTTCAGCTCCATCGCCCACCGCTCCATCGTCCACGGACCCTGCAGGGTCGGTAATCGCGTGTTCATCGGTTTCAACAGCGTGCTGTTCAACTGCGCGGTGGGCGACGGTTGCGTGGTGCGGCACAACTCGGTAGTCGATGGTCGTGACTTGCCTGACGCCTTCTACGTGCCCTCCACTACACGCATCGGCCCCAACACCGACCTGTCGCAGTTCCCACCCGTCAGCGTCAGCGCCTCGGAGTTTTCCGAAGACGTGGCGCGCACCAACGTCGATTTGGTGCGCGGCTACAAAGCCCTGCAGAACGAGTTCTGACCATGAGCAGCGTGCTGATTCGCAACGCCCGGCTGGTGAACGAAGGTCGGGAATTCGACGGTGATCTGCTGGTAAGCCACGGTCGCATCGTCAAGATCGCCAGCAGCATCGAAGGTGAAAAAGCCGCTGTGGAAATCGACGCAAACGGCCAATGGCTGCTGCCAGGCATGATCGATGACCAGGTGCATTTCCGTGACCCAGGAGCACCGGACAAGGGCAGCTTCCATACTGAGTCTCGAGCTGCGGTGGCCGGCGGCATCACCAGCTTCATGGACATGCCCAACACCTCGCCGGCCACCCTGACCCTCGCCGCGCTGGCAGACAAGAAACGTCGAGCGGCAACTCACTCAGTGGCCAATTACGGTTTTCATTTCGGCGTGAGCAACGACAATCTCGATACCGTCGCCGCACTCAATCCTTGCGAAGTGGCCGGGGTCAAAGTGTTCATGGGCGCCTCCACGGGCAATATGCTGGTGGACGATCCGCGAATTCTTGAGCGGTTATTCGCCGAGGTGCCGACCCTTTTATTGGCCCACTGCGAACACACGCCCAGCATTGAAGCCAACGCGGCGAACCTGCGAGAGCTGTTCGGCGAGCACCTTCCGCCCGCCGCTCACCCGCTTATCCGCAATGCCGAAGCGTGCTTTCGATCCTCCTCAATGGCCGTCGATCTAGCCAGACGTCACGGCACCCGGCTGCACGTTTTGCACCTGACCACCGCCCGTGAACTGGCACTGTTCGAAGACAAGCCGCTGGCACAGAAACGCATCACCGCCGAGGTTTGTCTGCACCACTTGTTGTTCGACGACCGCGACTACCCGAGCCTCGGCAACCTGATCAAATGCAACCCGGCAATCAAGACCCAGGCCGACCGCGACGCCTTGCGCAACGCACTGTCGGGTAATCGACTGGACGTGATCGGTAGCGATCATGCGCCTCACACCTGGGCCGAAAAACAGCGCCCCTACAACCAGGCGCCGTCCGGTTTGCCGTTGGTGCAACACGCCCTGCCCGCGCTGCTGGAACTGGTGGCTGATGGGATCGTGCCGATCACCACCCTTGTGGCCAAAACCAGTCATCGGGTCGCCGATCTGTTTGCCATCCCCGACCGCGGCTACCTGCGCGAAGGGTATTGGGCCGACCTGGTGTTGATCAAACACGAGCCCGATGGCGTGGCCGTTTCCCGGCAACCCATCCTTTCGCAATGTGGCTGGACGCCCTTCGCCCGGCATCGCTTTCGCCACAGCGTCAGCACCACGGTCGTGTCGGGACAAATTGCGTGGCACGACAAACGTCTTAATGATAACTGTCAGGGCTTACCGCTACGGTTTATGCGCTGACGCACGTTATCGAAAACATTCGAGAACACCGATCATGATCCACATCACCCTGCCTGATGGTTCATTGCGTGAGTATGACCAACCGCTGTCCGTGTTTGAGGTTGCCGCGAGTATCAGCCTCGGCCTGGCTAATGCAGCGCTCGCGGGTCGGGTGGACGGCGTGCTGGTGGACTGCGGATTTCTGATCAAGTGCGATGCGCGGGTCAGCATCGTCACGTCCCAGGAACCCGACGGTCTGGAGATCCTCCGGCGTTCCTGTGCGCTGATGCTGGCCATGGCCGTAAAACAGCTACATCCGAATACGCAGTTGCGGGCCGGATCGGCGCTGGGTGACGGCTTCTTTTATGAGTTTGCTTTCCAGCGATCCTTAACCCTGGCCGCTCTGCCAGTGATCGAAGCGCGTATGCGCGAATTGGCGGCGACCAACCATTCGATCCGCCGGCAGGAGCAAACGCCAACCGAAAGGCTATCGCTGTATCGTCTGGGGGACTTCGAGGGTTTCGCGGCAGGCCCGCATGTTCCCACCACCAAGGTGTTGCAGGCCTTTGCACTGGACCACATCAGCGGCACGTTGCAGCAACGAATCTATGGCACGTGTTGGTCCAGCCAACAGGAACTGGACACCTGGCGAGCGCCACCCCAGGTCGTGGTTGTGAATATCGATGAGCGTCAGAGCGATTATGCGCACTCGGTGACCGAAGCGCTGCGCCGGCGCGGACTGCGCGCCAACTCGGATCTGCGTCACGAGAAAATCAGCCGCAAGATTCGCCAGCACAGCCAGAAAGTGCCATACCTGTTGGTGGTCGGAGAGAAGGAAAAGGACGGTGGGTTTGTCAGCATGCGCAGTGGCAGCGGGGAGGATTTCGGGGAGAAAGGGATTGAGGCGGTGTGTGATTTGTTGAACCCGCCCAAGACTGCTGGTGCCTGAGCGGACACCTTCGCGGGCGAGCCCGCTCCCACAGGGATCACATATGACCTGGTGGGAACGAGCCTACCCGCAAAGCTTTTAGGCCCTTGGCTTCACTGTGCCGCAATCCTGACCCAACCACACAGCGCGAGTATCGAGGCTACCCTTCTGCTGAATGCCGGTGGCGTTGAAGGTGCCGTTGACCTTGGTGGTGAACTCACGGTCACTCATAAAAGTGGCCACTCCGCTGCCCTGCGCTTTCGGACAGCTGAAACGGAATTTCCACTGGTTACCGGTACGCTCGGTAATTTCCTGCTTGCAGCCCGATTGCGGGTCCGTCAGCGGAATGTTGTCGCTCTTCACCTGCTCAGGTGTCAGGCACGCCCGAATCCCTTTGCCGCCCATGGTGATACCTTGTTTCTCCAGCATCGCCCGCTGTTGGGGGGTCATCTGGTTTTGTAGCTGGCCGAGGATCAATTGCAGATCGGGCATGTTCTGGTCATCGACCTTCATGTTGCTTGAGGTCAACTCCCACAAGCCCGGTTGCAGCATCTGTGCCTGAG
>NZ_JBFTMK010000438.1:0-4332 GCF_056396965.1 Pseudomonas sp. 05N434 | reverse complement strand
GTCGTTGCCTGGATGTTCGGTGGTTCATTGTCCGAGTACCTGGGCGGATACATTGCTACGCCGTCGGCTCGTGTTATCACGGGCTGTGCCATCATGTTTGTCGCCACTTTAATCGTAGGCGCAATGATCAATTATCTTATCGGCGAGTTGGTTCGCGTCACCGGGCTATCCGGGACCGATCGATTCCTCGGCATGGCTTTCGGCGGGGCGCGTGGCGTGTTGCTGGTGGTCGTGGCGGTCGGGCTGTTGAGCCTGGGGCCGGTACAGCAGGACGAGTGGTGGAAAGAGTCACAGCTCGTGCCAAAATTTCTATTGGTCGCAGACTGGTCCAAAAACCTGATCCTCGGGTGGAGCAGTCAGTGGCTTGCCAGCGGAATCAGCGTACCCGCTGATATTCCGTTCAAGGAGCACCTCTTGCCGACGGCCAAAACGCCTCAGTGAGTTGTGTTCAGTTCAGATCCATTAAGTAGGGGTTGCGTCGCATGTGTGGCATCGTCGGTATCGTCGGTAAGTCGAACGTCAATCAGGCGCTGTATGACGCGCTAACCGTCCTCCAGCACCGCGGCCAGGACGCTGCCGGTATCGTGACCAGCCACGATGGCCGGTTATTCCTGCGCAAGGACAATGGCCTGGTGCGTGACGTGTTCCATCAGCGTCACATGCAGCGCCTGGTCGGCCACATGGGCATTGGCCATGTGCGTTATCCGACCGCGGGCAGCTCGACCTCGGCCGAAGCTCAACCGTTTTACGTCAACTCGCCGTACGGCATCACCCTGGCGCACAACGGTAACCTGACCAACGTTGAACAATTGGCCAAGGAGATTTACGAATCTGACCTGCGCCACGTCAACACCAACTCCGATTCGGAAGTGCTGCTCAACGTGTTCGCACACGAGCTGGCCCAGCGTGGCAAGTTGCAGCCGACTGAAGAAGACGTGTTCGCGGCCGTCACCGACGTGCACAACCGTTGCGTCGGTGGTTACGCGGTCGTGGCGATGGTGACCGGTTATGGCATCGTCGGTTTCCGCGATCCGCACGGCATCCGCCCAATCGTTTTCGGTCAGCGTCACACCGATGAAGGCGTCGAGTACATGATCGCCTCCGAAAGCGTTTCGCTGGACGTGCTCGGTTTCACCCTGATTCGCGACCTGGCACCCGGCGAAGCGGTCTACATTACTGAAGACGGCAAGCTGCACACCCGTCAGTGCGCGACCAACCCGTCGCTGACCCCGTGCATCTTCGAACACGTCTACCTGGCACGTCCGGACTCGATCATCGACGGCGTTTCGGTTTACAAGGCCCGTCTGCGCATGGGCGAGAAGCTCGCCGAGAAGATCCTGCGCGAGMGTCCGGACCACGACATCGACGTGGTCATCCCGATTCCGGACACCAGCCGCACCGCGGCCCTGGAGCTGGCGAACCACTTGGGCGTCAAGTTCCGCGAAGGCTTCGTGAAGAACCGCTACATCGGTCGGACCTTCATCATGCCGGGTCAGGCTGCGCGGAAAAAATCCGTACGCCAGAAGCTCAACGCCATCGAACTGGAGTTCCGCGGCAAGAACGTGATGCTGGTGGACGACTCCATCGTTCGCGGCACCACCTGCAAGCAGATCATCCAGATGGCGCGCGAAGCCGGCGCCAAAAACGTCTATTTCTGCTCCGCGGCCCCGGCCGTGCGTTACCCGAACGTCTACGGCATCGACATGCCGAGCGCTCACGAGCTGATCGCCCACAACCGTTCGACCCAGGACGTGGCCGACCTGATCGGCGCTGACTGGTTGATCTATCAAGATCTGCCTGACTTGATCGAAGCGGTCGGTGGCGGCAAGATCAAGATCGACAAGTTCGATTGCGCGGTGTTCGATGGCCATTACGTCACCGGCGACGTCGACGAGGCTTACCTGAACAAGATCGAGCAGGCACGTAACGATGCCTCCAAGGTCAAGACCCAGGCAGTCAGTGCGATCATTGATCTGTACAACAACTGAGTAACTACCGGCCCTGAGGGGCCGGTTTTGTATCTACTAAATAAAGAGCAAGGCAAGGAGTGACAGCATGAGTCAGGATTGGGATGCCGGTCGGCTGGACAGCGACCTCGAAGGTGTAGCGTTCGATACCCTGGCCGTACGCGCCGGTCAGCACCGCACGCCGGAAGGCGAACACGGTGATCCGATGTTCTTCACTTCCAGCTACGTATTCCGTACCGCCGCCGACGCGGCTGCACGCTTTGCCGGTGAAGTACCAGGTAACGTTTACTCGCGCTACACCAACCCGACCGTGCGCGCATTCGAAGAGCGCATTGCCGCGCTGGAAAGCGCCGAGCAAGCCGTGGCTACGGCGACTGGCATGGCCGCGATCATGGCGGTGGTAATGAGTCTGTGCAGTGCCGGCGATCACGTGCTGGTGTCGCGCAGCGTGTTCGGCTCGACCATCAGTCTGTTCGAGAAGTACTTCAA
The DNA here is from genome assembly GCF_056396965.1 of Pseudomonas sp. 05N434. Classification (NCBI taxonomy): domain Bacteria; kingdom Pseudomonadati; phylum Pseudomonadota; class Gammaproteobacteria; order Pseudomonadales; family Pseudomonadaceae; genus Pseudomonas; species Pseudomonas sp. 05N434. Next base: position 1,876 of record NZ_JBFTMK010000438.1, on the reverse strand, counting down.
GCGCTTTGGCATCGAAGTCGATTACGTAGCTCTGGCGGACTTGTCCGGCTGGGATGCGGCGATCAAGGCCAACACCAAATTGCTTTTCGTGGAATCGCCTTCCAACCCACTGGCCGAGCTGGTGGATATCACCGCCCTGTCGGAAATCGCTCACGCCAAGGGCGCGATGCTGGTGGTCGACAACTGCTTCTGCACGCCTGCGCTGCAGCAGCCACTGAAGCTGGGCGCGGACATTGTCGTGCACTCGGCGACCAAGTTCATCGACGGCCAGGGTCGTTGCATGGGCGGTGTCGTGGCGGGTCGCAGCGAGCAGATGAAGGAAGTCGTCGGTTTCCTGCGCACTGCCGGGCCGACCCTGAGTCCGTTCAATGCCTGGATTTTCCTCAAGGGCCTGGAAACGCTGAGCCTGCGCATGAAGGCGCATTGCGCCAATGCCCAGCAACTGGCTGAGTGGCTGGAGCAGCAGGACGGCATCGAGAAAGTCCATTACGCCGGCCTCAAGAGCCATCCGCAGCACGAACTGGCCCAGCGTCAGCAGAAGGGTTTCGGTGCAGTCGTGAGTTTTGAGGTCAAGGGCGGCAAAGAGGGCGCCTGGCGCTTTATCGATGCGACTCGCCTGATCTCCATTACCGCCAACCTGGGCGACAGCAAAACCACCATCACGCACCCGAGCACCACCTCTCACGGCCGTCTGGCGCCGCAAGAGCGTGAAGCTGCGGGGATTCGTGACAGCCTGATTCGCATTGCGGTCGGTCTGGAAGACGTGGCAGACCTGCAAGCCGATCTGGCGCGCGGGTTGGCTGCCTTGTGATTGAGTTGTCGTCGCCGACCACGGGTACCCATGGCCGCGTCGCGCTGGTCACCGGTGCCGCGCGCGGCATTGGCCTGGGCATTGCGGCCTGGCTGATCAGCGAAGGCTGGCAGGTGGTGTTGACCGATCTGGATCGCGAGCGTGGTTCGAAAGTGGCGAAGGTGCTCGGCGAAAACGCCTGGTTCATCGCCATGGACGTCGCGAATGAAGCGCAGGTGGCGCTGGGTGTGGCCGAGGTGCTGGGGCAGTTCGGGCGTCTGGATGCGCTGGTGTGCAATGCGGCGGTGGCCGATCCGCACAACATCACCCTGGAAAGCCTCGACCTGGCCTACTGGAACCGGGTGTTGGCAGTGAACCTCAGTGGGCCGATGCTGTTGGCCAAGCACTGTGCGCCGTACCTGCGCGCTCACAGCGGCGCGATCGTCAACCTGGCCTCGACCCGCGCCGCGCAGTCGGAACCCGACACAGAGGCTTATGCGGCGAGCAAGGGCGGCCTGTTGGCCCTGACTCACGCCCTGGCCATCAGTTTGGGGCCAGAGATTCGCGTCAATGCGGTCAGTCCCGGCTGGATCGATGCACGGGATCCAGCGGCACGGCGCGCCGAACCGCTGACTGACGCCGATCATGCGCAGCATCCGGCGGGCAGGGTAGGGACCGTCGAAGACGTGGCGGCAATGGTGGCCTGGTTGCTGTCGAAGAACGCTGGTTTTGTCACGGGCCAGGAGTTTGTGGTCGATGGTGGCATGACCAAGAAGATGATTTACAGCGAGTAACAGGGCAGGGGCGCTGTCCCCGGCGTTGATGTTGAATGTGTTGCCATCATCGTCGGCTCGCCGCCGAGAGTCGGGTCGCTCCCACATTAGAAAACCTGTTGTCTGAAGAGGCGCGGTCCACTGTGGGGGCGAGCGTGCTCGCGAAAGCGGTCTGGCGGTTGTCGGCCTCGTCCGGAATGACACGATTTTGTCTTTTTTAGAAAAACTTCAAGCGGGGTATTGACTTAGCTTCGGTACCTGCGTAAATTTCGCGGCCTCAGAGATGCAAAGGGTGATTAGCTCAGCTGGGAGA
>NZ_JBFTMK010000437.1:0-4343 GCF_056396965.1 Pseudomonas sp. 05N434 | reverse complement strand
GCCTTGGGCGGCACCGGGTACATCTCGGCGGTGTCGATGAAATTGATCCCGGCGCCCTTGGCGCGTTCGATCTGGGCGAAGGCTTCAGCCTCACTGTTTTGCTCGCCCCAGGTCATGGTGCCGAGGCAGATGGCGCTCACGTTCAGATCGGTACGGCCTAGCTGGCGATAGTCCATCGGGTGCTCCTTGGGCAAAACAATCATAAAAGCAGGTTGAAATATTTTTCGCAATCTGCATAATTGCGCACCTCTTTCTGCAGTGGAAGTGATGCGCCGCCGCCGAAGAATCTTGCCGTTGAACGGACGCGCCGACCCGAGCCCCCGAAAGCGTCTGTATCCGGCTGCCTTTGACTTGTCAAAGTACGCACTATTCAGTAAGATCCGCCGTCTAATTTACAGGGCGGCCCCTGAGGCTATAAAGAATGAAAACTTTTACTGCTAAACCGGAAACAGTAAAGCGCGACTGGTTTGTCGTCGACGCTGCTGGTCAGACCCTGGGTCGTCTGGCCACTGAAATCGCGAGCCGTCTGCGTGGCAAGCACAAGGCTGAGTACACTCCTCACGTTGATACCGGCGACTACATCGTCGTAATCAACGCTGAGCAAGTACGTGTTACTGGCGCTAAAACCACTGACAAAATGTACTACTCCCACTCCGGTTTCCCGGGCGGCATCAAGTCGATCAACTTCGAAAAGCTGATCGCTAAAGCCCCTGAGCGCGTGATCGAGACCGCGGTCAAAGGCATGCTGCCTAAGAACCCGCTGGGTCGCGACATGTATCGTAAGCTGAAAGTCTATGCGGGCGCTGCTCACCCTCATACTGCTCAGCAGCCCCAAGAACTGAAGTTTTAACGGAATAGTTCATTATGTCGGCGACTCAAAATTACGGCACTGGCCGTCGCAAGACTGCAACCGCACGCGTTTTCCTGCGTCCGGGCACTGGTAACATCTCCATCAACAACCGTTCGCTGGATAATTTCTTCGGCCGCGAAACTGCCCGCATGGTAGTTCGTCAGCCGCTGGAATTGACTGAGACTGTCGAGAAGTTCGACATCTACGTCACCGTGATCGGCGGTGGTGTAAGTGGTCAAGCTGGCGCAATCCGCCACGGTATCACTCGCGCTCTGATGGACTACGACGAAACTCTGCGCTCTGCTCTGCGCAAAGCTGGCTTCGTAACCCGCGATGCACGTGAAGTTGAACGTAAGAAAGTCGGTCTGCGTAAAGCGCGTAAGCGTCCGCAGTACTCGAAGCGTTAATTCGCTTTCACGTTCAAAAAGAACGCCCAGTTTCCTTGCGAAGCTGGGCGTTTTTTTATGGGCGCTATTTATCAACGAATTGCGCTGTGACAACTTGCCACATCCGCAGAGGCCCTATACTACAAGGCTTGGCAGTGGAGCCCTTCGGTAATTACCTTGTCAGAATTGGGGCTTTTCATTACCATTCGGCAAAATTTTTATAAGTTCAGATTTTTACTTAGTAGACGCCTGATTTAACAGGCCACAAAGCTGATGGGAGAGGACTGAATGAGCAATGACGGCGTGAATGCAGGCCGGCGTCGCTTCTTGGTAGCAGCCACATCCGTGGTGGGTGCTGCAGGAGCGGTGGGGGCTGCGGTCCCGTTCGTGGGGTCATGGTTTCCCAGTGCCAAGGCGAAAGCCGCAGGTGCACCGGTGAAAGTGAATGTCAGCAAAATCGAGCCAGGCCAGCAAATGATTGCTGAGTGGCGCGGCCAGCCGGTGTTCATCGTCCGCCGTACCGAGGAAATCCTGGGGAATCTGAAAAAGATTGAGGGCCAGCTGTCTGACCCCGCCTCCAAGAACTCGACGCAACCGACCTATGTCGACCCGCAGACGCGTTCGATCAAGCCAGAAGTCCTGCTGCTGATCGGTATCTGCACTCACCTGGGGTGCTCGCCGACCTTCCGTCCAGAAGTGGCACCTGCCGATCTGGGCAAGGATTGGGTCGGGGGCTACTTCTGCCCTTGCCACGGTTCCCACTACGATTTGGCTGGCCGCGTCTACAAGTCGCAACCCGCGCCTTTGAACCTGCCAGTTCCCCCGCATTCCTATGAGACCGATGACATTATTGTCGTTGGCGTCGATACGGAGAAAGCGTGATGAGCAAGTTCATGGATTGGGTTGATGCGCGCTTCCCCGCGACCAAAATGTGGGAAGACCATCTCAGCAAGTATTACGCCCCGAAGAACTTCAACTTCTTCTATTTCTTTGGCTCCCTGGCGCTGCTCGTTCTGGTCAACCAGATCGTTACCGGTGTCTGGCTGACCATGAGCTATACCCCGTCGGCGGAAGAAGCATTCGCTTCCGTCGAATACATCATGCGCGACGTCGAGTACGGCTCGATCCTGCGTCTGCTGCACTCCACTGGCGCTTCGGCGTTCTTCATCGTGGTTTATCTGCACATGTTCCGTGGCCTGCTCTACGGTTCGTACCAGAAGCCGCGTGAGCTGGTGTGGGTGTTCGGCATGCTGATCTACCTGGCGCTGATGGCTGAAGCCTTCATGGGTTACCTGCTGCCGTGGGGCCAGATGTCCTACTGGGGCGCCCAGGTGATCATCTCGCTGTTCGGTGCGATCCCGGTCATCGGAAACGACCTGACCCAGTGGATCCGTGGTGACTACCTGATTTCCGGTATTACCCTGAACCGTTTCTTCGCCTTGCATGTGGTTGCCTTGCCGATCGTGATCCTTGGCCTGGTGGTGCTGCACATTCTGGCGTTGCACGAAGTGGGTTCGAACAACCCGGACGGCGTGGACATCAAGAAACACAAAGACGAAAACGGCGTACCGCTGGACGGCATTGCTTTCCATCCGTACTACACCGTGAAAGATATCGTCGGCGTGGTGGTGTTCCTGTTCATCTTCTGCGCGATCGTGTTCTTCTTCCCGGAAATGGGCGGCTACTTCCTCGAGAAGCCGAACTTTGAAGTGGCGAACGCCTTCAAGACCCCTGAGCACATCGCTCCGGTCTGGTACTTCACGCCGTTCTACGCGATTCTGCGGGCCGTTCCGGACAAGCTCCTGGGTGTTGTTGCCATGGGTGCTTCGATTGCCTTGCTGTTCGTCCTGCCCTGGCTTGACCGTAGCCCGGTCAAGTCCATGCGCTACAAGGGCTGGCTGAGCAAGATCTGGCTCTGGGTATTCTGCATCTCCTTCGTGATTCTTGGCTGGCTGGGCGTCATGGCGCCTACCCCGGAACGTACGTTGCTGTCGCAGGTTTGTACCTTCCTGTACTTCGCCTACTTCATTCTGATGCCGTTCTACACCAGGCTCGAGAAGACCAAACCGGTTCCGGAAAGGGTGACTGGCTGATGAAAAAACTATTTGCTGTACTGATTCTTGCTGCGCTGCCAGCACTGTCCTTCGCGGCCGAACACGGCGGCCCAGAGCTGGAAAAAGTCGACATCGACGTTTCCGACAAGGCTGCCATGCAGGATGGCGCACGTACGTTCGCCAACTATTGCATGGGCTGCCACAGTGCCAAGTTCCAGCGCTACGAGCGTGTCGCCGATGACCTGGGCATTCCTCACGAGCTGATGCTCGAGAAGCTGGTGTTCACTGGCGCCAAGATCGGCGACCACATGAGCATCGGCATGCAGCCGGCTGACGCCAAGACCTGGTTTGGTGCGGCGCCACCCGACCTGACACTGGTGGCTCGCGTTCGTGGCACGGATTGGCTCTATGGCTACCTGCGTTCGTTCTATGAAGACCCGTCGCGTCCATGGGGCGTGAACAACAAGGTGTTCCCGAACGTCGGCATGCCTAACGTTCTGGTCGGCTTGCAGGGTCGCCAGGTGGTAGGCTGTAAACAGGTTCAAGTCGTCGATGACGGCAAGAAGCAGTTCGATCCGCTGACCGGCACCGCTTTGACTCATGAAGCCTGCGATCAACTGACCGTATTGCCGAAAACCGGCACGCTGACCGAAGAGCAGTTCAACGAGAAGGTCAAGAATCTGGTGACCTTCCTGGCCTACTCGGCCAACCCGGTGAAGCTGCAGCATCAGCGCATCGGTACCTATGTGTTGCTGTACCTGGCGTTCTTCTTCGTATTCGCTTACTTGCTCAAGCGTGAATACTGGAAAGACGTCCATTGATAACGTTGTAAGCCATTGCTGTTAATCGCACGCGCCCAGGGGCGTCTCTGAAGGTGTAACGAGTCTGGTGATCCAGGCGTTACGGGAGGCGCCCTCTGGGCGCGCGTGTTTTTCCGTTTTCGATAATTTCAACAAGCGAGGAGGACCGCCATGGGCGTGACCAATCGGTTGGCCTGTTACTCCGACCCCGCCGACCACTATTCCCACCGAGTGCGCATCGTACTTGCAGAGA
>NZ_JBFTMK010000436.1:0-4346 GCF_056396965.1 Pseudomonas sp. 05N434 | reverse complement strand
GGAGATCGCGATCGTTCCCACGCGTGGGAACGATCAGTGTTCGGTTTCCTGTACCGAATCTTCTTCGATCTCGGGAACAACTTTCCCCTTGGTCTTCAACTCACTGACAATCACCGCCGCCACAATCAACCCCGCCCCAACCAGCGCAATCGCCGGCAAGCGTTCCCCGGCGAGCCGCCCGGCAATCCCGGCCCACACCGGCTCCCCGGCATAGATCAACGTCGCCCGGGTCGGCGAAACACTCTTCTGTGCCCAGTTCATCGCCACCTGGATCGCCGCACTCGCCGCGCCCAGGCCCAAAGCGCTGCACAACAGCAACCACGAGAAGTCGGGAATCACTTCTTGGGTCGGCACCACCATCAGGAACGACAGCACCGACGTCACCGCCAATTGCACCACCGTCACCCGCCGCACGTCGACCTGGCCGGCATAGGTGCTGATCAGAATGATTTCCGCGGCAATCGCCACGGCGCTGATCAATGTAGCGATTTCACCGGGGCTGAAATTGAGCGACGCGCCGGAAGGCCCCGACAGCAACATCAACCCGGTAAAGGCCAGCATGATCCCGATGCTCGGCATCAACCCCGGACGACGCCCCAGCACCAGCCATTGCAGCAGCGGCACGAACGGCACATACAGCGCGGTAATAAACGCCGACTGACTGCTGGGAATGCTCTGCAAACCCACGGTCTGCAAGCCGTAACCAAGCATGATCGCCACGCCGATAAACGCCCCGGCCTTGAGTTCGAACAGCGTCAGTTCACGCAGATGGCGCCAGGAGAACAGCGCCACAAGGCTCGCCGCCGCGGCAAAACGCAGCCCGACAAAGAACATCGGCCCGCTGACGGTCATCGCATGCTGCACCAGCAAAAAGGTCCCGCCCCAGACCATGGTAATCAGCACCAGCACGCACTCGGCCTTGCTGAACCGGGAGAAACGGGGGGAAGTATGAGAAGCGTTCATTGACGTCATGACCTTGCGCGCCATCTGAGGGAGACGCACAATGCGCCCGAAGTTGGGCAGTATACTGCGCAACGCCACCCAGTGAGCAATATAGTGCACAAAGATTCCACCCAACGGGCTTCGGTCCTCCAGCACGTCAGCCTGAACGTGCGACGTCTGCGCCACGCCGCCGACATGAGCCAGAGCGCCCTGGCCGAAAAGTCCGGGGTCAGCCGCCGGATGCTGGTGGCCATCGAGGCCGGCGAGAAGAACGTCAGCCTGACCACCCTCGACCGCGTGGCCGAAGCGCTGGACGTGGCCTTCAGCGACCTGATCCAGGCCCCCGACGCTCGCGACCCGAGCCGCATCAACGAACTGGCCTGGGCCGGTACGATCCCGGGCAGTAAAGCGGTGCTGCTGGCCAAAGCCACCGCCACCCGCGAAGTAGAACTCTGGGAATGGCGCCTGGAACCGGGCGAGCATTACCCCTCGGAGCCGGATGCCGAAGGCTACAGCGAACAGCTTTATGTGTTTGAAGGTTGCCTGACACTGATGCTTGACGGTCAGCCGCAGAAAATTGCGGCTGGCGAGTTCTTTATGTTTGCCAGTCATCAACCGCATTCTTATCGCAATGATGGGGACGTGGCGGCGCGGTTTGTGCGTAATGTGGTGATTTGAACGGGCAGCACTACTCATTGGGGAAAGTGTCACACCTGTTATTTCTGACAGTAGACGTGGAGCGAGATTGATCGCTAACTGGAGTTCGGCTCGTTGCCGAGATCTGACCGTCTATTCACAGGAATGCAGAAAATGGCAAATCTGGAACCGCTAATCATCAACGAGGCTATTGGTAACGTCATTAAGCTGATGGATGTCCCAACTGTCGGTGCGACAGCCCTTATTCCTGTCCCACCCAACGCCCAACCGGGCGATTCAATCTGCATATTCATTGCAGACAAGATGGTTGCAGAGGCTTCGAGTGATGACCCGGCCGAAGACTTTTGCGCCTGCCGTTTGCCAAAAACAGCCTTACTGGACAACGCAGGGCAGCAGAAGGAATTCCGATACATCGTCCGCAACTCGGCTGGTAATCCTGTTCATTCCGATCCGATTCTTTATGACATCCACCATTCTCTTGATTGAATTGCTTCGTTGCTAAAAACCAATGCACGGCAACCCGCCTCCTTGTGAGCGCGGGCTTGCTTGCGATGGCGGTGTGACTGACGATACCCAGGCTGTGGCTTGACACGGGGCGATCTGCGCCACTTCCATTCAGGTAAACATTGATCGATGAGAACGCCATGACTGACACCCCAAGCGGACAGGCGACCGACGCCATCCGTCACGCTGACATCCTGATCATCGGCGGCGGCCTGAGTGGCGCGATGCTGGCGGCGCAGTTGTTGCGCTTGCCCGGTCAGCGCCGGGTTCTGGTGATCGAGCCGCGGGCAGAACTGGGCCGTGGCGAAGCCTATAGCGCGGTGGAACTGGGGCATACGCTCAATGGCAACGCGGCGCGGATGAGCGTCGACCCGGACAACGCCGATGACCTGACCCAATGGCTGACCGAACACATCGCCGCCGGTGGCTGGCCGGAGTCGGATGAGCAGCATGTGCCGGTCAGCGAACTGTTTCCGCCGCGCGGGTTGTTTGGCGTTTATGTGCAGCAGCGTCTGGCTGAAGCGCAGGCGGTGGGCGCATTGAAGGGGGCGAGTGTCGAACATGTGCGGGCCGAGGTGGTGGACCTGCAGACCTCTGCCGACTCTGTGCAACTGACCTTGAACGATGGCCAGCGTCTGCAAGGCGCATTCGCGGTGCTAGCTACCGGCATGTTCCCGGCAGCACGCACGCCGCAGACCGAGTCCAGCGGTTTGAATGCGGCTGCACTCGACCCGTGGGATGTGGCCGCCATGCGTCAACTCGATCCGCAGTCGACGGTACTGATCATCGGCTCGGGCCTGACCATGGTCGATGCCGTGGTGTCGCTGGAGCAAGCCGGGCATCGTGGGCCGATCGAAGTCTTTTCCCGTCATGGCCTGCTGCCGCATGTGCGCAGGCAGCCGCCGGCGTGGGTGGATTTTCTCGCCGAGGACCACAGTATTCGCACACCGCGTCAGCTGGTGCGCGAACTGCGCCGGCATTGCCGCGATGCCATCGCTCAGGGCATCGACTGGCAAGCGCCGTTGGATACCRTTCGGGCGCATATCGGGCGGTTGTGGAGTCAGGCGACCGATGTGCAACGCCGGCAATTTGTGCGGCATGTACGGCCATGGTGGGAAAGCCATCACCATCGCTCGCCGCCGCTGAGTGCCGAGTTGGTGGCGCAGCTACACGGGGAAGGGCGGTTGCGGATTCATGCCGCATCGTTCAAGGGGCTCGAGCCTGCGTCGGACGGTGAGGTCAGCATCCGCATTCGTCGTCGTGGTGAGGCGCAAACCTGCGTGGTGCATGGCGCGGCGCTGATCAACTCCAGCGGCATCGAATACGACTGGCGCCGGGTGGCGCGGCCGTTGCCCCAGCAATTGCTCGCTCGCGGGCTGGTGCGTCCGGGGCCATTGGCGTTGGGCATTGCTGCGGCGGTGGATGGCGCGGTACTCAGCGCCGACGGGCAGGTCGCCAGCCGTTTGTTCGCCATGGGGCCGCCGTTGCGCGGCATGTGGTGGGAGAGCACGGCGGTAACTGATGTGGCGAGCCAGGCCAAGTCTCTTGCGGCGCGATTAGTCAGCGATCTGTTGTAGCAGCTGCCGAGCCCGCGAGGCTGCTGCTACGGGCAGGCCAAGTCTCTTGCTCGCGAAGAGGCCAGCCCATCCACCGCAAAATCCACAGTAAGACCAATAAACAGGCGATGTTTAATCGACATCTCCTGATACTCACTCAGACTACACAGCCTTGCGCCGCTGCCTACGACTACGCCAGAATCCGCCGGCTTGTGCGCCTTGAGGCCGGGCTCTATCGTTTCCGGGTCGCTGAAGAATCAGCGATCGGGTTTAGCAGCTCGATGAATATCAAGGCACGTCAGTGTCGCCATTCGCGTTATGGCGGCTATGCGTGGGGCACTTCGGTGCGCCGGGTTCCTTGATCCCTGGTCTGCTAACCCGCGTACAGCCGCCACCTTCTTCGTTTAGCAGCGATAGATGTCGGCTCCACTGATCAAGGAGCTTCATTTATGTTCAAACCAACACCAAATCCTCCGGAAACCGACGACGTTTCCCCCTACGAATCCCTCGATTCGAAAAAACTCCACGAAGCCGCCGACCGCGCCCTCGACCATTACCTCAAACCACCCATCCCCAAAGCCACCAAGCGCAAACTCAGTACCATTTACCATGTGGGTGCGAAGGTCGATAACGAAACCCTGCTGGTCAACGCCTGCGAATCCCTGGCGTCAGCGAGCATGATGCTCA
>NZ_JBFTMK010000435.1:0-5393 GCF_056396965.1 Pseudomonas sp. 05N434 | reverse complement strand
GTACTAAGTAGTAGCTAATTTTTTAACGTATGAGGCGAGCTCCAATTAATGCCATTGATGCTTGATTTCCTGCCACTGGTCGTCTGAAAGCCACTTATCTGCCGCCGGAAAGAAAATATTCTCCTCGGCGTCCATGTGATCGTAATATTTTTTGATGAAGTCATCGATAGTGTCAGCAATTACTCTCGTTTCGTGAGTTGTATCCTTCAGCATCTTCAACTGTCCAGCAATGCGCCCAAATGCCTGATGATCTCGCTCGATATCCTTGACCCGTTGGTGGATCGGCGCCTCAGTCGCTAGCAAGGCCAGCCGAATAAGTTCTTCATTTTCATGGTGGTGTCGCTCTGCATCACCATGCAAGGCCTCCAGCATCGTGAACAACAGCTTGCAGTCATCAGTTCCATCGGGTTCATGTCTGATTTTCCTCAGCAACTCTTTGATCTGAGTAATTTTCATAGACACTTCGTGATGATAGGTCAGAAGCTCTTTCAACAAAACGTTCATGTCAAATCCTCGTCACGACACCAGATCATCACAGAAATATGTTTTTTAACCAGTCACTCCAAAAGACGCCTGAATTTCAATAATTTCAATATCTTGTTAAGCGCACTCGCTGACACTGTTCAATCTTTTTAGTATAGGCGAGCACAAAGCTCCCACCCCGGGAAATTTTCCGCCTTTGGAAAAAATTGAAATATCGAGTGTATGTTTATATGCACTATCTGATCTGCCGGATCTGCGCCCGCGAAAACGGAATGAGAAAGCAGCGCCCAAATCGATGCGGTGGCAGCTGTGCGCGGGTCTGCAAGACCGGGAAACCAGGAACCCGGCAGACCCGAAGGTCTCCCGCACAAAGCCGCCATTGAGCAGGTGTGTCGCTTCAGAAAAAACAAGGATGCTGAACCAACGCTGTCGCTCAGCAATGTTTCATCAAGTTGGGCAGGCTCGCGGCATAGGATGACCACCTAAGACCGTGCTGCCTCTCCTCCAGCCCACAGGAAACAACAAGATGATCTCGAACCTCTTCAAAGCCATGCTGATCACCGGTACAGCTCGGGCTTGCTGCACGACTAAGGAATGACGCAACGGCTGGGGTGTTTTCGCCGTTGCGTGATTTACCTGATGAGCCGCGTGTTCTGATTTTACGACTGCTGCGCAGCCGAACGCAGGCTGCGCCAGCTGCTACGGGGAATGGACTAACGGGCTATTTAGCCTCTGGCACCGCGATCCACTGACCCAGAATTTTCTGGTAATTCCCCGTCACCTTGGCCAAATGCAGCCACTGATCGACATACATCTTCCAGCTGATGTCATCCCGCGGCAGCAGATATGCCTTCTCTCCATACTGCATGTATTGCGTCGGGTTGACCGCGCACAAACCCGGTTTGAGTTTCTGCTGATACAGCGCTTCCGACGCATCGGTGATCATCACGTCAGCCTTCTTGTCCAGCAGTTGCTGGAAGATGGTCACGTTGTCGTGAAGCTGCAGTTGCGCCTTGGGCAGGAAGGCGTGGACGAAGGCTTCGTTGGTGCCGCCGGCCGGTTCGACCAGGCGAACCGAAGGCTGGTTGATTTGTTCGAGAGTCTGGTATTTCGCCTGATCTTCGCAGCGCACCAGCGGGATTTTGCCGTCGACGTCCAGGGTGGTGCTGAAGAAGGCTTTTTTCTGGCGTTCCAGGGTGACGGAGATGCCGCCGACGCCGATGTCGCATTTGCCCGCGAGCATGTCGGGCATCAGGGTTTTCCAGGTGGTCTGGACCCACTCGACCTTCACGCCCAGGCTGTCGGCCAGCGAGCGGGCCATGGCGATGTCGATGCCCGAGTATTCGCCGTCTTCACCTTTGAAGGTATAGGGTTTGTAGTCGCCTGTGGTGCAAACGCGCAGTTGGCCTTGTTGCAGGACGGTGTCCAGGTGCGAAGGGCTTTGCTCTGCCTGAGCGCCGCAGGATAGCGCCAGCAGGCCACTGAGCAGCAATGTGCTTTTTATGGTTTTCATCGTTATCGGGCTTTTGTGATGGAGTGGGGGGCAAGGCTGGATCAGTGTAGTGAAACCGCTTCCTGGCTGTCAGCAATGTGCTCAGTCAATCACGGCCCGGCGCAGGCGCAAGGCATTGAACACCACTGAGGCAGAGCTCACGCTCATGGCCAGTGCCGCCACCAACGGGGACAGCAAATGCCCGGTCAGCGGGTAGAACAACCCGGCGGCGAGGGGGATGCCCATGGCGTTGTAGGCCAGGGCAAAGGCAAGGTTCTGGTGCATGTTGCGCACGGTTGCCACCGACAGGTTGCGGGCATGCAGAATGCCGAGCAGGTCGCCCTTGACCAGGGTGACTTGAGCGCTGTTCATCGCGACATCGGTGCCAGTGCCCATGGCGATACCGACATCGGCACGGGCCAGGGCCGGGGCATCGTTGATGCCGTCGCCGGCCATTGCCACTCGGTGCCCGCGTTCCTGCAATGCGGCGGCCAGGCGTTCCTTGTCCTGTGGCTTGACCTCGCCGTGGACTTCTTCGATACCCAGTTGGCGGGCGACGGCACGGGCAGTGGTGAGGCCGTCTCCGGTCGCCATGATCACCCGCACGCCATCGGCCTGCAGGCGTTCGACAGCGAGCCGGGTGGTGGGTTTGATCGGGTCGGCGACGGCGAGCAACCCCGCGAGCACGCCATCCACGGCCAGGTACATGATGCTGGTTCCGTCGCTGCGCAGTTGCTCGGCTTGAGGTTGCAAGGCTTCCAGGGCGATGCCGGCTTCTGCCATCAGGGCGGTGTTGCCCAGTTGAACACGGTGCCCGTCGACCTGGCCGCGCACGCCGATCCCTGACGCCGACTCGAACGTCTGCGCTGTGCTCAACACCAAGCCATTGGCGCGTGCATGTTCGACGATGGCGTGGGCCAACGGGTGCTCGCTGCCCTGGTCGAGGCTGGCGGCCAGGCGCAGCACCTCGTCAGCACTGTAGCCAGGCGCAGGTTCGACGCTGTGAAACGCCGGGCGGCCTTCGGTGAGGGTGCCGGTCTTGTCCACGATCAGGGTGTCGATTTTGCGCAGGTTTTCGATCGCCGCCGCATCCCGAAAGAGCACGCCGCTGCTGGCCGCCTTGCCGGTGGCGACCATCACCGACATCGGTGTGGCCAGGCCGAGGGCACACGGGCAGGCGATGATCAGCACCGCCACTGCATTGATGAGGCCGAACACCCAGCTCGGTTGCGGCCCCCACAACCCCCAGCCGACAAAAGTCAGGACGGCAATGGCGATCACCACCATGACGAAGTAGCCAGCAATCACGTCCGCCAGGCGTTGCATCGGTGCTTTGGAGCGTTGTGCCTGGACCACCATCTGCACAATTTGCGCAAGCACGGTGGCTGAGCCCACCTTCTGCGCCTGCATCACCAGGCTGCCGTGGGTATTGAGGGTGGCGCCGATCAGCCCGTCACCAGGGCGTTTCATCACGGGGACCGGCTCGCCTGTGAGCATGGACTCGTCCACCGCGCTTTCGCCCTGCAACACCACACCATCGACCGGGACCTTCTCGCCGGGGCGCACGCGCAAGGTGTCGCCGCTGTGCACATGGCTCAGTGCAATGTCTGTTTCGCTGCCGTCGGTGTTGATCCGGCGCGCAGTCTTGGGCGCCAGGCCGAGCAGTGATTTGATCGCGGCCGAGGTTTGCGAGCGCGCCTTGAGTTCCAGCATCTGTCCGAGCAGCGTCAGGGAAATAATGACCGCCGCTGCTTCGTAGTACACGCCAACCCGGCCGTCCATCATGAAGGTGGCTGGAAACAGGCCGGGTGTCAGGGTGGCGGCAAGGCTATAGAGGAAGGCCGCCGCGGTGCCGAGGCCGATCAGCGTCCACATGTTGGGGCTGCGCTGGATGACCGAACGGGCGCCGCGCACATAGAACGGCCAGCCGGCCCAAAGCACGACGGGCGTGGCGAGCACCAGTTCGACCAGGTTCTGTGTGGCGCCGTGAAACAGGCTCAAGCCATGGCTGCCCATCGCCAGTGCGGTCACCGCCAGAGTCAGAGGAAGGGTCCACCAGAAGCGCCGGGAAAAGTCCACGAGCTCAGGGTTGTCCGATTCCTCCAGTTCGGGCAACACCGGCTCAAGGGTCATGCCGCACTTGGGGCATGTACCCGGACTGCGCTGGCGGATCTCCGGGTGCATGGGGCAGGTGTACTCTTTTTCGGTCGTCGGCTCCGCCGCCTGCTGCGCCAAAGCAGGTGATTTGAGGTGATCGAGATGGCGCTGCATGGGTCAGTGTCTGCCGTGGTGATGCCCGAACAGGTGCATCAGCGGGCACAGCAATAGAATCAGATAGGGCAAAAGCGGGTAGATATGACCGTAATGCTCGCGGGCCAGGTAGAACAGTCCGATCACCAGCAGCATGCCTAGCGCGATGCCGGGTTTACTGCGCCAGAATGAGGTGGCTGGAGGTGTCGAGGGGTTTGAGTGGTTCATGTGATGCGCTCCGTTCTGACGAAAATCTTCCGGGGTGTCGTCCGGCTATGCCGGCCAATGCCAACCGTCTACGACGGGGGCCATGGCGCGATGCTTATTGGCCCATCGGCATCTTCATCATCATGGATTGCTGATCCATCATTTTCATCATCATGTCCATCATCGCCGTATCCGAGCTGCCCTTGCCACCGGACATGCCCATGCCCATCCCCATACCTCTGCAATTGTCGTGCAGCATGCCGAGGCTTGTTCTCATCGTAGTCATGGCTTCCTGCATGGCTGCCCGGCGTTCGGCCGGGGTTTTGGCGGCGATCATTTTGTCGTGGGCCGCCTGCATTTTCTTCATCTGTTCGCTCATGGCCTTGTCTTGCATGGGCGTGGCTTGGGTTGCGTCCTCGGAGGGGGCGGCGGGCGTTGTTTCGGGGTATTCGGCAGCCAGCGTCAGCAATGGGCTGCTCATGACCAGTGCGGCCAGGAGGGACTTGACGTAGATGTGCATGGCGATCTCCACAGTGATAACGCGGATCGGCAGCGTCGGATGGCTGCGGACCAAGGTATGTTGTGTTCCCGTTAGAGGGAGTGATCTTGAACTTACGCCACGGTCGCAGGGCGTTGTTGATCCATATCAAACGACGTCCACAGAGGTTTGTTGTGCTGCCAGGGTGACATTCCAATGGCTGATACGTGTCAGGCAAGGCCCGACACGTATCCCTCTATATGAGTTGTTTATCCACAAGCCACGGACTTCGAACTCTTAAGGTGAGCTTCAATCGAGTTGCCAGCAGAGTGGACTCTTACTCCCTTGAGTTTATCGAGTGGCGGGTCTTTCCAAAGTTTTGATGCGTCGATGGGAAGGATGACCTGTATAGCAGCCCCTTGGGGCGGATCAGCAACAAAATCGAAGTCCTGAATGCCGTCCGGTGGGAACTGGATATAAACC
>NZ_JBFTMK010000434.1:0-6421 GCF_056396965.1 Pseudomonas sp. 05N434 | reverse complement strand
GGGCGATTCGAACAACAACGGCAGCCGACACACGTCGAGCGCCAACACCCCCCGCAATATCTTTTCGTATCTGCCCATACAAAAAAGCGCGCCGTTGGCGACGCATAACAATCTCAGGTGGAGCGCAGTCATGGCCTTTGTGCAGCTTGAAAACCTCGGCAAACGATATGGCGAGATCGACGCAGTCGTCGCCACCAACCTGTCGGTGGAAAAAGGCGAGTTCGTCTCACTGCTCGGCCCCTCCGGCTGCGGCAAAACCACCACCCTGCAAATGATCGCCGGCTTCGTCGAAGTCAGCAGCGGACGCATTGTGCTGGACGGTCGCGACATCACCCACGCCAAACCCGCCAGCCGTGGCCTGGGCGTGGTGTTCCAGAGTTACGCGCTGTTCCCGCACATGACCGTGCAAGACAACGTCGCCTTCGGCCTGCGCATGCGCAAAGTACCCAACGGTGAGTTGCAGCAACGGGTGGACCGGGTGCTGAAACTGGTTCGCCTGCACCAGCACGCCGAGCGTTACCCGCGAGAGCTTTCCGGCGGCCAGCGCCAGCGTGTTGCACTGGCCCGGGCGTTGGTGATCGAGCCGCCGGTGTTGCTGCTCGACGAACCGCTGTCCAACCTCGACGCCAATTTGCGCGAAGAGATGCAGTTCGAAATCCGCCGCATCCAGCGTGAAGTCGGGATCACCACGCTGATGGTCACCCACGACCAGTCCGAAGCGCTGTCGATCAGCGATCGGGTGGTGGTGATGCAGGCCGGGCGCATCACCCAGATCGACGCCCCTTACACCCTCTACGAACACCCGCGCACCGAGTTCATTTCCGGGTTCGTCGGCAAAGCCAATCTGCTGCCCGGTAAGCGAGATGGCGCCGGCGTGGTTCAGGTGTGCAACACCGGCAACGGTGAACTGACGTTAAGCCTGCGCCCGGAGAAAATCGATCTGCGGGAAAAAGGCCATGGCCGTCTGCAAGGCAAGATCGCCAGCCGCTTCTTCCTCGGCAGCCAATGGTTGTACGGCGTAACGACAACCCTGGGCGAACTCTGCGTGGTGCGCCGCAACGACGGCTCGGCGCCACTGGCCGAAGGCACGGCGGTCGGCCTCGACTGGGACGCGGCACTGCTGCGGGTGCTGAGTGTCGACGAGGTGTCGGCATGAATACGCTCGCCGCCATCCGTCAGGGACGCCAAGGGTATGTGCGTGCCCGAGGCCTACATCCTCAGTCGCATGGGCGCACCGTGGCGTTCGATTTTCCTGATTCTGATCCTCACGCCGCTGCTGATTTCGGTGGTGGTGCGGGCGTTCGGCTGGAGCCTGTTGCTGGGCGCCGACGGGCTGGTCAACCAGACCTTGCAAGCCTTCGGTGGCTCGCCGATGAAGCTGCTCTACACGCCGTTCGCAGTGGTGATCGCGCTGGTCCACGTGATGCTGCCGTTCATGATCATTCCGGTCTGGACCTCGCTGCAAAAACTCGACCCGGCCGCCGAGCAGGCTGCGCTGTCACTGGGCGCCAGCCACTTCACGGTGATACGCAAAGTGGTGTTGCCGCAGGTCATGCCCGGCGTGCTCTCCGGCACCTTGATCGTGTTCGGCCTCGCGGCCAGTTCCTTCGCCATTCCCGGCCTGCTCGGCGGACGCCGGCTGAAGATGGTCGCCACGCTGATCTACGACCAGTACCTGTCGGAGCTGAACTGGCCGATGGGCGCCGCGATTGYCGTGGCCCTGCTGTTGCTCAACCTGCTGATCATGCTGTCGTGGAACCGAATGATCGAAGGCCGCTACAAGAAGTCATTGGGATAATTCGTCATGTCCAGAAACGGTCCTTTCGCCCTGCTGTTCCATGCCCTGGTGGTGCTGTTCATGCTCGCGCCGCTGGTGGTGGTGTGCCTCGTCGCCTTCACCCCGGAAAACACCCTGAGCCCCCTGTTCCTGTCGCCGATCATCATTCCGCACCTGGTGCTGGGGGTGGCGTTGCTGCGGTTGTTTGCGCTGATGGGCGTCAACGGCAGCTTCGCCTGGCTGATCTTCGCCCATGTGCTGGTAATCACGCCGTATGTGTTGCGGCTGGTATTGGCGTCGGCCATCGGCCTGGACCGCAGCGCCGAACACGCCGCGCAATCCTTGGGCGCCGGGCGCTTCACGCTGTTCCGGCAAATCACCTTGCCGATGATTCTGCCGGGGGTCGCCGGTGGCTGGCTGCTGGCGTTCATCAACAGTTTTGACGAGGTCACGTTGTCGATCTTCGTCACCTCGCCGGCCACGCAAACCTTGCCGGTACGCATGTACGTGTACGCCACCGAATCCATCGATCCGATGATGGCGGCGGTGTCGGCCCTGGTGATCGCGCTGACTGCGCTGACGATGATTCTGCTCGATCGGGTCTACGGCCTGGATCGGGTTCTGGTGGGTAAACAATGAGGGCGCCATGGCTCTGCTGAAACGACTGGCCGAAGGCGACCGCCCGGCCCTGGACTTTACCCTCGACGGCGTGCCTGCCAGTGGCTTGCTCGGCGACACCCTGCTGACCGCCGTGCTGACCTGCAGCGAACACCTGCGCGGCAGCGACTTCAGCGCCGAACCCCGCGCCGGCTTCTGCCTGATGGGCGCCTGCCAGGACTGCTGGGTACGCCTGGGCGATGGTCGCCGGGTGCGGGCCTGCTCGACGCAGCTTGAAGCCGGCCAGCAGGTCAGCCGCGAACCGGGGCGCTCGGTATGAACGCGGTGGTGATCATCGGCGCCGGCCCCGCCGGGATTCGTGCGGCGCAGACGCTGGTGGCGCATGGCGTGCGCCCGGTTCTGCTGGACGAAGCCGCACGCGGTGGCGGGCAGATTTATCGGCGGCAACCGGCGAACTTCAAGCGCTCGCCCGTCAAGTTGTATGGCTTCGAAGCCCCCAAGGCCAACGCGCTGCATCAAACCATCGACGCACTGCGCGAACAACTCGATTACCGCCCCGACACGCTGGTATGGAACGCCGAGGCCAACGCACTCGACACTTTGCACGAGGGCCGCGCCATGCGCGTGGCGTTCTCTCGGGTGATTGTCGCCACGGGTGCCACCGACCGGATTCTGCCGGTGCCGGGCTGGACGTTGCCGGGGGTGTACAGCCTCGGCGCGGCGCAGATCGCCTTGAAGTTTCAGGGCTGTGCCATTGGTGAACGCGTGGTGTTCGCCGGCAGCGGACCGTTGCTGTACCTGGTGGCCTATCAATACGCCAAGGCCGGTGCCAACGTGGTCGCGGTGCTCGACAGTTCGCCGTTCAGCGCTCAGGCCCGCGCCCTGCCCGGTCAGTTGTCGCAACCGGCTACCCTCGCCAAAGGCCTCTATTACCGCACCTGGCTGACCACCCACGGCATCCCGGTGCATCAGGGCGCCAGCCTGTCAGGCATCGATGGCCAACAGCGTGTGCAATCGCTGATCTGGCGCAACGCAAAAGGCCAACATCGAATCGACTGCGACGCTGTCGCCTTCGCCCATGGCCTGCGCAGCGAAACCCAACTCGCCGATCTGCTGGGCTGCGAATTCACCTGGAACCCGCTCAACCGCGCCTGGCTGCCACAGCGCGACAGCGCCGGGCGCAGCAGTGTCGCCGAGGTGTACCTGGCGGGTGACGGCGCCGGCATCATGGGCGCCGACGCGGCGGAAATGGCTGGCGAACGGGCAGCCCTGGCGCTGCTCGAAGACAGCGGTTACCTGCTCCCGCCGCAACGTGCCACCCAGCTGGAACAGTCGCTGAAAGCAATCGGCAGATTCCGCCAGGGCCTTGAGCGTGCCTTTGCCTTCCCCGAAAGCTGGGCCACCGACGCTGCGGATGACCTGATGATCTGTCGCTGCGAAGAAGTACGCGCCGGCGACATCCGCCAGGTGGTGCGCGAAGGTCATTGGGAGATCAACCGGGTCAAGGCCCACTGCCGGATCGGCATGGGTCGCTGTCAGGGCCGGATGTGCGGGGCCGCCGCCGCGGAAATCATTGCCTGCGAAAGTCAGCGTTCAGTAGCCGACATCGGTCGGTTGCGGGCTCAGGCACCGATCAAACCCTTGCCGTTCGGTCTGGAGGTCGAGCCATGATCGAAGTCGAGGCGGTCATCATTGGCGGTGGCATTGTCGGGGCCTCCGCCGCCCTGTTTCTGAGCAAGGCTGGCCGACGCGTAGCGCTGCTGGAACGAGATTTTTGCGGTTCGCATTCCAGCGGTGTGAACTATGGCGGCGTGCGTCGTCAGGGCCGGCCGCTGTCGCAATTGCCGTTGTCGCAACGAGCTCATGAGATCTGGGGGCAGCTGCCACAACTGATCGGCATCGACGGTGAGTACCAGCGCAGCGGTCACCTGAAACTCGCCCGCAGCCTCAACGATCTGCATGCCTTGCAGGATTACGCCGCCAGCAGCCAGGGGTTCGGCCTTGATTTGCAGCTGTTTGATCGCGATGAGTTGCGCGCACGTTTTCCGTGGGTCGGAGACGTCGCGGTCGGTGCTTCGCTGTGCCCGGACGATGGCCACGCCAACCCGCGCCTGGTGTCTCCGGCGTTTGCCCAAGCGGCACGTCGGCATGGCGCGCAGGTGCATGAGCAATGCGCAGTCACGGCGGTGGACCACGATGGTCAGCGCTTTCGCGTCAGCACTCAATCCGGCCTCGAACTGCGCGCCCCCTGGCTGCTGAACTGCGCCGGCGCCTGGGCCGGCAACCTTGCCGCGCAATTCGGTGAAGCGGTGCCGATGCATGCCGGGCACCCGGCGATGCTGGTCACCGAGCCGTTGCCGCTGGTGATGAATGCCAGCACCGGCGTCGAAGGCGGCGGCATCTATGCCCGTCAGGTCGCGCGGGGCAATTGTGTGTTGGGCGGCGGTCAGGGCTTTGCCCTTGATGGTGCCCGCGCCCGACCTGGTCAGAGCGCGGTGATCGAGATCCTGCGTCAGGCCGTCGAGCTTTACCCGTTTCTTGAAGGCGCCCAGGCGATTCGTACCTGGAGCGGCACCGAAGGTTATTTACCCGACCGCCAACCGGTGATCGGTCACAGCAGCACCCAACCCGGTCTGTTGCACGCATTCGGCTTTGCCGGCGCGGGCTTTCAGATCGGGCCTGCGGTGGGCCAGGCGCTCACCGAGATCATCTGTAGCGGCGCGTCAAAGACGCCGCTGGATGCGTTTTCCATCACCCGGTTTCACTCCATCTCCGTAGCTTGATAGAGGAAGGTCGCGCCAATGAATAACCTCAAACGCACTGCACTACTCGGTTTGTCCTGCATGAGCGCCCTGCTCACGGTCACTCAGGCCCACGCCGAACCGACGCTTTACCTGGGCATGAACGGCGGGACCATGGAGCGGCTCTACGCCGACAAGGTGCTGCCGGCTTTCGAGAAAGCCAATAACGTCAAAGTGGTGATTGTGCCGGGGACCTCGGCCGATATTCTGGCCAAGGTCCAGGCCAGCAAAGGCAACCCGCAATTGCACGTGATGTTCCTCGACGACGGCATCATGTACCGCGCCATTGCCATGGGCCTGTGCGACAAACTCGAAGACAGCCCGACCCTGGCGCAGATTCCGCCCAAGGGCCGCATCAAGGATCAAGCGGTGGCGGTCAGCCTCGGCGTTACCGGGTTGGCGTACAACACGCGGCTGTTCAAGGAAAAGGGCTGGAACGCGCCGACCTCCTGGATGGACATGGCCGATCCGCGCTTCAAGGACAAACTGGTGTTCCAGTCGATGGCCTCCTCGACCTTCGGCCTGCACGGTTTCCTGATGTTCAACCGGATTCAGGGCGGCAGCGAGACTAACGTCGAACCGGGGTTCAAGGCCTGGCCGAACACCGTCGGGCGCAACGTGCTGGAGTACATTCCGAGCTCGGCGAAAATCTCCGAAATGCTCCAGACCGACGAAGCGGCGCTGTTCCCGCTGACCCCGACCCAGGTTACCGCGCTGAAACTCAAGGGCATGCCGGTGGAATATGCGCAGCCGAAGGAAGGCTCGGTGGTGCTCAACGTGGCCGAATGCGCCATCGCCAACAACACCCAACCGGAACTGGCGCAGAAACTCGCAGCCTTCTTGCTGACGCCTGCCGCACAGGCTGCGGCGCTTGAAGACGGCGATCAGATTCCGTCGAACCCGAATACGCCAACCACCGACAAGACCCGCGGTCAGGTCGAGGCAATGAAACACTATCTGGAAACGGCGATTGCCATCGATTGGGATCAGGTCAACGAACAGCGTCCGACGTGGAATGACCGGTGGAATCGCAGTATCGAGCGCTAACCACGAAGATCAGGTGAGAGGGCTTTTGTGGCACGGGAGGAAACACTATCTGGAAACGGCGATTGCCATCGATTGGGATCAGGTCAACGAACAGCGTCCGACGTGGAATGACCGGTGGAATCGCAGTATCGAGCGCTAACCACGAAGATCAGGTGAGAGGGCTTTTGTGGCACGGGAG
>NZ_JBFTMK010000433.1:0-4373 GCF_056396965.1 Pseudomonas sp. 05N434 | reverse complement strand
ATATTGGCCAGTGACGGCGAACCTTCACCGGCAATCCACAGAGCCCACAGCGTCGGCCACAGCAGCAGGTAAATGCCGATCGGCTTGTCCATGCGGGTCAGCTGAATGAAATCCCAGGCCCGAGGATTCACGCGGTTCAGAGACTTGAGCAGGTTCTGGTACATCAGCAGTTCTCCGGATGCGCGCGGGCGGCGCTCCACAGGGTCGGCAGGAAAACCTCGGCCACCAGCACGCTCAGGGCGCCACGGTCGAAACGCGAGCGCCGGCCCCACAGTTCAGGCGCCTGAGCCTCCATCGGCAACCACGCTTGGGGATAGTGACAAACCTCGATGGCCCGGCGCTGAAACGCCCGATCRCAAAACAGCAGTTCGCCCAGGGAGCGGCTACCCAGCTCATCCATATGCAATCCGTCGCCCTGCAGCGCGCTACGCGCCGCCACGCTGCGGGCAAACACCCAAGCTTCACCGTGGCCGCGCAGATACACCTCGCGCACCCAGCCTTCGCTGCCTTCGGCCAGCTCCAGCGCGGCACATTCGTCGGCGCGCAGCGATTGCCAGCCTTCGAACAGCGGCGTGACGCTGAAACCGTCATTCGACAAACGGGTCAGGCGTCGGGTCAGTGACCCTTCATCGAACAACCAATCGAGCGTAGACGTGTCGGGGCGGGGCATCAGTTGGCTTTGAGAAAGCCAGAGCGGCGTCGGGGAGGGGGCTTTTGAGTGCGGCACAGTGAGTCATTATTGGCAGCAAATGAGGCGGCGAGCTTACCATGTCAGGCGGCGAGTTTGATTGATCCGGCCTGCCGTTGCGCCGAACAGGCTTGCATCTGTCGGGCCCGATCAGTACAAAACGCCCTGAGCCGGACGGCAACGCTTCATCTATCGACCGTTCGCGCCGGCAAAAGCCTGAATCCCGAGGAAATACCTGAATGAAAAAGTGGCAATGTGTGGTCTGCGGCCTGATCTATAACGAAGCCGAAGGCTGGCCGGACGACGGTATTGCGGCGGGCACACCGTGGCAGGACGTGCCGGAAGACTGGCTGTGCCCGGACTGCGGCGTGGGCAAAATGGATTTTGAAATGATTGAAATCAACTAAGCATCCAAGGAGCTAGGAATGAACGCACCTGTCGTGATCGTCGGCACTGGGCTGGCTGGCTACAACCTGGCCCGGGAGTTTCGCAAACTCGATGGCGAAACCCCGCTGCTGTTGATTACCGCAGATGACGGACGCTCCTACTCCAAGCCGATGCTTTCCACCGGCTTTGGCAAGAATAAAGACGCCGATGGCCTGAGCATGGCCGAACCGGGCGYCATGGCCGAGCAATTGAAGGCCGAAGTGCGTACCCACACACGCATCAGCGGCATCGATCCGGGCCACAAGCGCCTGTGGATCGGTGAAGAGTCGGTGATCTATCGCGACCTGATCCTGGCCTGGGGCGCGGAAACCGTGCGGGTGCCGATCGAAGGCGACGCGGCCGACGCGGTTYTCCCAATCAACGACCTTGAAGACTACGCACGTTTTCGCGCGGCGGCGGCCGGCAAGCGTCGGGTGCTGCTGCTGGGCGCCGGTTTGATTGGCTGCGAATTTGCCAACGACCTGATTCTCGGTGGCTACGAAGTGCAACTGGTTGCGCCCTGCGAACAAGTCATGCCGACCTTGCTCCACCCGGCGGCGGCCGCTGCGGTCCAGGCCGGCCTGGAAAGCCTGGGCGCGCGCTTCCACCTCGGGCCGGTGCTCAATCGCTTGCAGCGAGTGGCGGACGGCCTGGAAGCGCATCYGTCTGACGGCCAGGTCATCCCTTGCGACGTAGTGGTGTCAGCCATCGGTCTGCGTCCGCGCATCGACCTGGCGGCCGCTGCCGGGGTGCAGGTCAATCGTGGCGTGGTGGTTGACCGTCACCTGAAAACCTCTCACGCCAACATCTACGCCCTGGGCGATTGCGCCGAGGTCGATGGGCTGAATCTGTTGTACGTCATGCCCCTCATGAGCTGTGCGAGAGCGCTGGCCCAGACCCTCGCCGGAAACCCTACGGCGGTGAGTTACGGCCCGATGCCGATCACCGTGAAAACCCCGGTCTGCCCATTGGTGGTTTCGCCGCCGCCACGGGGCGCGGAGGGCGTCTGGACGGTCGAAGGGCAGGGCGCGGACATCAAGGTGCTGTGCCGCGACAGCGCCGGCAAATTGCTGGGCTATGCCCTGACCGGCGCGGCGGTGATGGAAAAACTCGCCCTGAACAAAGAACTTCCGGCCCTGTTGGCGTAAATGCCRGTCGTTCTGTCGGAATCACCCCGTTTTTGCCCCCACAAAGGTCGCGGGGAGACTGGCGCCGCTCTTGCGCGCATGCCATCCTCATTCCCGTCTGCCGCAGAGTAGAGCACCTGCGGCGCCTTGGGCGCTGTTCCAACGAGAACAGCACGGACATAACAACAAAAAACCGTCAAAGGGGCTTCACTCATGCGTAAACCAGAACTCGCCGCTGCCATCGCGGAAAAAGCAGATCTCACCAAAGAACAGGCCAATCGCGTTCTCAACGCCGTTCTCGAAGAAATCACTGGCGCTCTGCATCGCAAGGATAGCGTCACGCTGGTGGGCTTCGGCACCTTCCTGCAACGCCATCGCGGTGCCCGCACCGGCAAAAACCCGCAAACCGGTGAGCCGGTGAAGATCAAGGCCAGCAATACTGTTGCGTTCAAGCCAGGCAAGTCGTTGAAAGACAGCGTTAATCCGTAACACGCACCGACTTCCCGCACAGCGGGCGAGCGGGATAAAAAATGGGCACGCCAACGAGGTTGGGTGCCCATTTTTTCTGTCTGGCGGATCAGCCGACTCGGCTTTGTTTCCTGGCGAGAATCGCTGCTATTTCCGGCTCATTCAGGTGATCCAGCGCGCGCTCTACCAACAAATGCACCCCATCGGCCAGGCGGCTGAGCGACAGGGCTACGGAGCGGCGTGAACCGTCCACGTCGTCGGCGAGGTCGGCGGCGATGGCGCTGATGGACAAGATATCTTCCGAGGCATTGGCGAGGAGGGCTTCAGTGTTGATGCCCGGGCAGACGCTGAAGAGCTGGCCTTTGCGTTTCGGTGGCTTTGGTTCGGCTGGCGGGAAGTGATGGTCGAGGGCGCGTTCGGCGGCGTCGTTGAGTTTTTTTGAATCGGGGCTTTCGTATGGGGAGACCG
This sequence comes from Pseudomonas sp. 05N434, assembly GCF_056396965.1. NCBI lineage: Bacteria > Pseudomonadati > Pseudomonadota > Gammaproteobacteria > Pseudomonadales > Pseudomonadaceae > Pseudomonas > Pseudomonas sp. 05N434. Next base: position 1,196 of record NZ_JBFTMK010000433.1, on the reverse strand, counting down.
GATCGGTGTCCGGTGGGTTAGGTGTAACTTTGAACATGATCTTCAATTCCATGAGTGATGCTGACACCCCTTCGCCGACTAAACGAAGGGGTGGCGGCTGTACGCAGGTTAGTCGGACCGGGGAATTGAAGAAGCCGGCGCACCCAAAGGTGCCCTACGCACAGCCACCATCAAAATGCAGGTAGCAAGTACCTGTCTGACGGACGCTTGTACAACTTCAATTACCAGCGGGCGACTAAACCCGACCACTGACGATCAGTGACACGAATCAAGTTACCGACCGACCCCAAAGCGCACAAGCCGGCGGATTCTGGCGTAGCCGTAGGCAACGACGCAAGGTGTTGTAGCTTTCACGACGTTACCTACAAGGCTTTTAAACAAGCACTGTCAGGCATTGGCGTGGGACCGACTGGAATACCATTTTTGATCGGGATTGGGGTTGCCTACGTAATCGTCAGGTAGAAAGCATTAGTACTTCCTTGTTGATTTGGCGACTGACCGGATGGCGAGAGAACATGATGAGTGCGAGCTGGAAAAATGGGCACGCCGACTGGGTCGGGTGCCCATTTTTGTTGGACGCAGAGATGAACTTCTAACGAAGACCCTCCACCAGTCTCTGGTCTTTTTCTCCGCCCCAAGGATCGCCCAACAGGGACTTGGCTGGTGCTTTGCCGCTCCACCTTTCTACTGCATTATCTCTGGATCCGGAGCCGGAATGACCACACTCGCCCAACTGGCTGTACGTTTGCGTTGTGTCAGAGCACGCAATGCTGCTGTGTCGGGTTCGCCTTTTTTCTTGAATTTGACAGGCACCAAAACATAGAGCATCACCTTTTCATCGTCGGGGATGATCTCTTTTTCAGTTTTCGTATCCCAGGCTTTATCCACGGCCACGAAAGCATCCACTTCGTCTGGCCAGGCCAGGTTGGCATACATGGCATCGGAACGACGAATCAAGAAGCCTTCCGACAAGGGGCCATTATCGAACGTGTGGCGAGCGAGCAGAGACAGCAACTCAACCGGAAAAACCCAAGGACTGTGGGGGGGAAAACCATGCTGCGTAAGAGGCCAGTCGCCAGGTAAGCATACGAATAATTCGGTATGAGGATTTTTGGCAAAAAGTCCGATGGTAAAGAGTAACTTGAACTTGCTTTTGCCATCAATACAGCTGATACGCAGCTCCAGCCCCCCTTCAT
>NZ_JBFTMK010000432.1:0-4382 GCF_056396965.1 Pseudomonas sp. 05N434 | reverse complement strand
CTTCTTGACGATACCGATCAGCAGCACCAGCCCGATCAGCGCCATGATCGAAAAGTCCTGGCCGCAGATCCACAGCATGATCACCGCCCCGAGCCCCGCCGAAGGCAGGGTCGAAATGATCGTCAGTGGATGCACGAAGCTTTCGTACAGCACGCCGAGAATGATGTACACCGCCACCAACGCCGCCAGAATCAACCACGGCTGGCTGGCCAGCGAACTCTGGAACGCCTGGGCCGCGCCCTGGAAGTTACCGCTGATGGCGGCCGGCATACCGATGTCAGCCTTGGCCTGGTTGAGCATGATCACCGCATCACCCAACGCCACGCCGGAAGCCAGGTTGAATGACAGGTTGGCCGCCGGGAACATTCCGTCGTGAGCGATGGACAACGGGCCGATGGTCGGCGCATCGAATTTCGCCAGGGCCGACAGCGGCACCATTTCCCCACTCAGCGGAGAGCRCAGGTAGAAATAGTTGAGGCTTTCGGCCTTGCCGCGCTGTTTGGTGTCCAGTTCCAGAATCACGTTGTACTGGTTGGTCTGGGTCTGGAATTCATTGATCTGCCGCTGGCCGAAGGCGTCGTACAGCGCTTCGTCGACATCGCTGGCGGTCAGGCCGAAACGTGCCGCCGCGCTGCGGTCGATGCTGATGTGGGTGATGCTGCCGCCCAGTTGCAAGTCGTTGGAAATGTCGCGGAACGCCGGGTTGCTGCGCAGTTTTTCCGTCAGGCGCTGGGTCCAGGTACTCAGGAGGGCACCGTCGTTGCTCTTGAGCACATATTGGTACTGGGCGCGGCTCGGGCCGGAACTGAGGTTGATGTCTTGCCCGGCGCGCAGGTACAGCACGATGCCCGGGACTTTCATCWGTTGCGGGCGAATCCGGTCGATGAACTGGCTGGCGGACACATCGCGGTCGCCACGCTTTTTCAGCGAAATCCAGAAGCGGCCGTTGGCGATGGTCTGGTTGCTGCCCGAAACACCGACCGAGTGCGAGAACGTCTCGACGGCGGGGTCGGCGGCGACGATTTCGGCCATCGCCAAGTGTTTTTTCACCATGTCGCCGTAGGAAATATCTGCAGCTGCTTCGGTGGTGCCGAGGACGAATCCGGTGTCCTGTACCGGGAAGAAGCCTTTGGGGATGAAAATGTAACCGGCAATGGCCAGCCCCAGCGACAGGCCGAACACACCGATCATCAATGTCTGATGGGCGAGGGCGCGGCGCAGGCCTTTGTCGTACAGCGCCAGCAAGCGCTCGCCGAAACCTGGTTTGCTGTGGGCATGATGCGCCGGTGCGCGCATGAACAGCGCGGCCAGCGTCGGTGCCAGGGTCAGGGACACCACCACCGAAATCAGGATGGTCGAGGTCGCGGTCAAGGCGAACTCCTTGAACAGCCGCCCGACCACGCCGCCCATGAACAGCAGCGGAATGAACGCCGCCACCAGCGAGAAACTGATCGAGACCACGGTAAAACCGATCTCGCCGGCGCCTTTGATCGCCGCCTCGCGCATGCCGTCGCCGGCCTCCAGGTGCCGGTGAATGTTTTCCACCACCACAATCGCATCGTCGACCACAAACCCGACGGACACCACGATCGCCACCAGCGTCAGGTTATTCAGGCTGAAGCCCATGATGTACATCAGGGCGAAACTGGCAGTCAGCGACACACCGAGCACCGCTGTCACGATCAGGGTCGCCGACAGTTGCCGCAGGAACAGCGCCATCACCGCCACCACCAGCAGGATCGCGATCAGCAGGGTGACTTCCACTTCATGCAGCGAGGCGCGGATGGTCTGGGTGCGGTCGATCAACACCTTGACCTGCACCGAAGCCGGCAACATGGCATTCAGTGTCGGCAGGGCCGCTTGAATTCGATCAACGGTCTCGACGATGTTGGCGCTCGGTTGCCGGAAAATCACCAGGTTCACCCCCGGCTGGCCGTCAGCCCAGGCCTGGATGTAGGCATCTTCGGAACCGTTGACCACTTTGGCCACGTCCTTGAGATGGACAGGGGCACCGTTCTTGTAGGAAACGATGAGTTGGCTGTAATCCTCGGGGTGGAACAACTGGTCGTTGGTGGACAGGGTCGAGATGCTCGACTCGCCGTACAACGCACCTTTGGCCTGGTTGAGGCTGGTTTTCTGGATCGCCAGGCGAATGTCCGCCAGGGTCAGGCCAATGGCGGCGAGTTTGTCCGCCGAGGCCTGCACGCGAATCGCCGGACGTTGCTGACCGGTGATGTTCACTTGGCCTACACCGTCGATCTGACTGATCTGACGGGCGAGTAGGGTTTCTACCAGATCGCTGAGTTCGGTGCCGGGCATTTGCGGTGAATTGATGCTGAGAATCAGCACCGGACTGTCAGCCGGGTTGACCTTGCGCCAGGTTGGCAGGTTGGGCATATCTTTGGGCAGTTTGCCGGCGGCGGTGTTGATCRCGGCCTGGACCTCCTGGGCGGCGGTGTCGATGCTTTTGTCGAGGGTGAATTGCAGGGTCAGGATGGTCGAGCCCAGGGCGCTGCTCGAGGTCATCTGGGTCACGCCGGGGATGGCGCTGAATTGCACTTCAAGCGGCGTGGCCACCGATGAGGCCATGGTCTCCGGGTTGGCGCCGGGCAGTTGCGCGGCCACCTGAATGGTCGGGAATTCCGCTTCCGGCAGTGGCGCAATCGACAGTCGCGGGAAGGCGATGACGCCGAGCAATATAAGGGCAAAGGTCAGCAGGACCGTCGCCACCGGATGATCGATGCACCACGCGGAAATGGAACCGTGGCCCTTCATGGTTTTGGCTCCGATTGGACCACTTGCGGTGGCTCGCTCAGTACCTGAACCGTCGAGCCGGGCTTGAGCCTCGATTGGCCGTCGCTGACCAGCACGTCGCCCGGTTTAACGCCTTTGATAATGTCCTGGCCGCTGCCTTGATAGACCATTTGCACCTGCACGGCTTCGACCTTGTCGCCGTTGACCCTGTACACGAAATGTTGATCGAGCCCGCGTTGTACGACCGTGGGCGGCACCACCAGCGCATTTTTATCCAGCGCCGTCTGAATCTTTACCGTCACCAGCAGGCCCGGCCAGAGTTTCTGTGCGGGGTTGGCGAATTCGGCCTTGGCGCGGATGGTGCCGGTGTTGGCGTTGATCTGGTTGTCGATCAGGGTCAGGTGACCTTCGCCCAGCAGGTTGCCGGTTTCACCGTCAGTGTCGGCGCCGATGTAAGCCTTGACCGGTGCTTGCTGTGGATTGTTGATCAGGCCTTGCAGGGTCGGCAGCATTTGCTGCGGCAGGGAAAACTCCACGGCGATCGGGTCGATCTGGGTCACCGTGAACAGACCTTGGGTGTCGGTCATGCGCAGGAAGTTGCCTTCATCGACTGTGCGAATACCAACGCGACCGGTGACTGGCGAGCGAATCTGTGTGTAGGAAAGCTGCACCAGAGCGGCGTCGATCGAGGCTTGATTGCCTTGGGCGGTGGCTTTGAGTTGGTTGACCAGGGCTTGTTGCTGGTCGTAGGTCTGCTTGGACACGCCGTCGTCGACCCTCAGCAATTTGTAGCGCTTGAGGTTGACCTGGGCCACTTGCAGTTGCGCCTGGCTTTCGCCCAGTTGCGCCCGGGCCTGGTCGAGGCTGGCGCGGATCGAGCGGTCATCGAGGGTGGCCAGCAGGTCACCCTGGTTCACCAGTTGGCCTTCCTTGACCAGCAGTTTGGTGAGGATGCCGTCGATTTGCGGGCGCACGACCACGCTGTGCAAGGACAACACCGAGCCGATGCCGCTGACGTAGCGGGGCACATCTTTTTCGACGACGCTGACCACCCGCACGGGAATGGCGGTGGGGGCGGCCAGTTTGGTGGCGGCGGGTTTGGTGGCGTACCAAACGCCCGTCGCTGCCAGGGCGATCAGAAGGGCGGCGAGCAGGGCGGTTTTTTTCTGAATTCGCATGCGAGTGGGGCGCCGGGCTGAGTGGTCTGGTTTTGTCAGGTTTATACCTTCCTTTATAAACCTGTTCGCCGGTCAGGAGCGTGACTGGTAACTGACGGCTCTGTCAGTTTGGACCTCCTTTGGTTGTTGCTGATTCCTTTGGTCTTGGCGGCCTTTGGGCCGACCATGTTCTTGTGGGTGGTGTACATATCCGTTGCTGCGGTAACGGCGGCTTATGGTTTCGCCCTTACGGCGAGTCCCTTTTGGCAAACGCCCCAAAAGGAACCAAAAGGTCTCGCCCCGAACGTACGGCCCCTCGCTGAGGCTCGGGGTTCCTTCGCTCCGGTATCCATCTGGGGGCATCGCCCTACGGTTGGCTTCGCTTCAACCTACATGCGATGTGTTCGACTGCGTCGAACGGCGCTGCGCGCCAATCCCCAGATGAACACCTCCACTCAGCCTCCCGAAGGG
>NZ_JBFTMK010000431.1:0-4387 GCF_056396965.1 Pseudomonas sp. 05N434 | reverse complement strand
GTATTGCCGAGCGCAGTAGTTTTCATGGGGCCGGAACCGGCCACTTAGCGGAACGTCTCTTCCGCCCTTGACAAGACATCAACTCATCGGCATGATTCGCGGCCTATTTTGTTTGCTATTTCCTAAAAAGTCTTTCGAGGAGCTCGACGGTGGCCAACACACCTTCCGCCAAAAAACGTGCAAAACAGGCTGAGAAGCGTCGCAGCCACAACGCCAGCCTGCGTTCCATGGTTCGTACCTACATCAAGAATGTAGTTAAAGCCATCGACGCAAAAGACGCTGCTAAAGCTCAAGCTGCTTACGTTCTGGCCGTGCCAGTTATCGACCGTATGGCCGATAAAGGCATCATCCACAAGAACAAAGCTGCTCGCCATAAGAGCCGCCTGAATGGCCACGTCAAGGCCCTGAACGTTGCCGCTGCTGCCTAAGCGACGCGCTCGTTAAAAAACCGACCTCAGGGTCGGTTTTTTATTGCCTGCGATTTATTAAATACAATGCAAAAAAAATGTGGGAGCAAGCAGACTCACCCCCACACCTGGACCTTCGTTATCTTACTGAGCGTGCGTCCACGGCAGAATCGGAATTGCCGTCACTGCATTCTGCGGACTGCCCTCGATCAAGCGATCGCTGTAGACCAGATACACCAGGGTATTGCGCTTCTTGTCGAGGAATCGCACTACCTGCATAGTCTTGAATACCAGCGAGGTGCGCTCCTTGAATACCTCCTCGCCATCCTTGAGCTCACCCTTGAAGCTGATCGGCCCGACCTGGCGACATGCAATAGACGCCTCGGCGCGATCCTCGGCCAATCCCAGACCACCTTTCACGCCACCCGTCTTGGCACGCGACAAGTAACAGGTCACGCCCTCCACTTTCGGATCATCAAACGCCTCGACAACAATACGGTCGTTCGGGCCAACGAATTTGAACACCGTCGACACCTGGCCAATTTCCTCGGCCGAGGCCAGCAACGGCATCGCCAACAACAAGCCCAATAATCCTTTTGCCACACGCATTCAGGTATTCCTTCAGACCAGAATCAGGTATTCCTTCAGACCAGAATCAGGTTATCCCGGTGAACCAGCTCCGGCTCCGCCATGTAACCCAACAGACCGATAATCGCCTCAGACGACTGACCGATGATTTTTTGTGCTTCCAGAGCACTGTAGTTAGCCAGGCCACGAGCGATTTCACGACCGTCCGGCGCCACACAGACCACCATTTCGCCGCGACGGAAGCTGCCCTGGACCAGCTTTACACCTACCGGCAGCAAACTTTTGTTGCCCTGAGACAGCGCAGTCACCGCCCCCGCGTCCAGCACCAGCGTGCCGCGAGTCTGCAGATGCCCGGCCAGCCACTGTTTGCGGGCCGCCAGCATGCCGCGCTCAGGCGACAGCAAAGTGCCAATGCGCTCGCCAGCCTTGAGGCGATCCAGCACTCGCTCAATACGCCCACCAACGATGATGGTGTGCGCACCAGAGCGCGCCGCCAGACGCGCAGCGCGCAGCTTGGTCTGCATGCCGCCACGCCCCAGCGCACCACCAGTACCACCGGCTACCGCATCGAGCGCCGGATCGTCGGCCCGCGCCTCATAAATCAGCTTGGCGTCGGGATTGTTGCGTGGATCAGCATCGAACATGCCATCGCGATCGGTGAGGATCACCAGCAAATCGGCTTCGACCAGATTCGCCACCAGCGCCGCCAACGTGTCGTTGTCGCCGAAACGGATTTCGTCAGTGACCACGGTGTCGTTTTCGTTGATCACCGGGATCACCTTCAACTCGACCAGCGCACGCAGGGTGCTACGAGCATTCAGGTAGCGCTTGCGGTCGGACAAATCGTCGTGAGTCAGGAGAATCTGTGCGGTATGCCGACCATGTTCGGCGAAGCTCGACTCCCAGGCCTGCACCAACCCCATCTGACCGATGGCGGCAGCCGCCTGCAACTCGTGCATCGCACTGGGTCGCGAGGTCCAGCCCAGACGGCTCATGCCCGCCGCCACTGCCCCGGAGGACACCAGCACCAGTTCAACGCCCGCCTCATGCAGGGCAACCATCTGCTCGACCCAGACACCCATTGCTGCGCGATCCAGGCCTTTGCCGTCCGCCGTCAGCAAAGCGCTGCCGATCTTCACGACCCAACGCTGCGCACCTGTCACCTTGCTCCGCATCATCTTCAACCTTAGCTTGAGGGCAGCGCGACCTGGCACTGCCCGTGACGTTATTCGTGGTTCTTCGTGACCAACAGTCGATTTCCAGATACTAAAACGCCGCTCCAGTGAGCGGCGCTTAAGTTTATCGCAACGAATCAGTCACGCACGTAAATGATTTCCGGACCGTCTTCGTCATCCACATCTTCTTCGTCCCAATCGTCGTCGCCGATGTCATGGACCGACTTCACGCCGCTGCGGCGCAGAGCACGCTGATCGTCCAGCGCCTGCAACTGGGCGCGCGCTTCATCTTCGATGCGCTGATCGAGCTCAGCCAGCTCTTCCTTGTAGACCGGGTCGTTAGCCAGGCGATCGGCGCGATCTTCCAGATAACGCATGATGTCGTGGCACAGACGCTCGGTGCCTTGCTTGGCGATCGCCGAGATCACATAGACCGGACCGGTCCACTCCAGACGATCAACGATCTCCTTGACGCGAGCATCGTGCTCTTCCTCAAGGATCTGGTCGCACTTGTTCAGCACCAGCCAGCGATCACGCTCGGCCAGGGACGGGCTGAACTTGGTCAGCTCGCTGACGATCACTTCAGCGGCATCCGGCGCACTGGTGTCATCCAGCGGCGCCATGTCGACGAGGTGCAGCAGCAGACGCGTACGCGACAAGTGCTTGAGGAAGCGAATCCCCAGGCCCGCGCCGTCGGAAGCACCTTCGATCAGGCCCGGAATATCCGCGACCACAAAGCTCTTCCAGCGATCGACACTGACCACACCCAGGTTCGGCACCAATGTGGTGAACGGGTAGTCGGCGACTTTCGGCTTGGCGGCCGACACCGAGCGAATGAAGGTACTTTTGCCGGCGTTCGGCAAACCGAGCAGACCGACGTCCGCCAACACCTTCATTTCCAGTTTCAGGTCGCGCTGCTCACCCGGCTTGCCCGGCGTAGTCTGGCGCGGCGCACGGTTGGTACTGGATTTGAAACGAGTGTTACCCAGACCGTGCCAGCCGCCCTGAACCACCATCAGCTTCTGGCCGGCCTTGGTCAGGTCGCCAATGACTTCCTGGGTGGCAGAGTCGATCACTGTGGTACCTACCGGCACCCGCAGGATCAGATCCTCACCTTTTTTGCCGGTGCAGTCGGTACTGCCACCGTTGAAACCGCGCTCGGCATCGAAGTGCCGGGTGTAACGGTAGTCGACCAGGGTGTTCAGGTTTTCGTCGGCCATCATGTAGATGGAACCGCCATCACCACCGTCACCGCCGTTCGGGCCGCCGTTTTCAATGAATTTTTCTCGACGGAAACTCATGCAACCGTTGCCACCGTCGCCGGCCTTTACTCGAATCGATACTTCATCAACAAACTTCATAACAAAACGCCTCTCGCCATACGGACGAGCCGAAAAACAACCAAGACATAAGACTCTTGCAAAAATGAGCGCAGCGACCTCAATCAACGACCGCCAATACAGCGCTGGAGCCCATCACAAACAGCTTTGCAAGAGACTCACCCCACAAACGAAAAAGCCCCGTCGCAAGACAGGGCTTTTCCAGCGATCGCGCAATTAAGCTGCGACGACGCTCACGTAACGACGACCGAAGGCGCCTTTTACTTCAAACTTGATCACGCCTTCGATTTTCGCGAAGAGGGTGTGATCTTTACCCATACCAACGCCGTAGCCAGCGTGGAATTGGGTGCCGCGCTGACGCACGATGATGTTACCGGCCTTGATGACCTGGCCGCCATACATCTTCACGCCAAGGCGCTTGGCTTCTGAGTCGCGACCGTTACGGGTACTACCACCAGCTTTTTTGTGTGCCATGAGTTCAATTCTCCTAGTGAGGAATTAGGCTGATTAAGCCTGAATACCGGTGATTTTGATCTCGGTGTACCACTGGCGGTGGCCCATACGCTTCATGTGGTGCTTACGGCGACGGAACTTGATGATGCGGACTTTATCGTGACGACCTTGGGAGATCACTTCAGCCACAACGGTAGCGCCAGGAACAACTGGAGCGCCGATATTCACGTCGTCGCCATTGGCAACCAACAGAACGCGATCAAAAGTTACGGATTCGCCGGTAGCGATTTCCAGTTTTTCGATCTTCAGGTATTCACCTGGAGCAACTTTGTACTGCTTGCCACCAGTAACGATTACTGCATAAGACATGGTATTTCTCCGATAATCCTGCTCACCCAGCTCTTTATAAGAAGAGGTATTGGCT
>NZ_JBFTMK010000430.1:0-5189 GCF_056396965.1 Pseudomonas sp. 05N434 | reverse complement strand
GATCACCATTCCGATGATCGCGCCGTCACTGGCGGCCGGCGGCATGATGTCGTTTGCCTTGTCGCTGGATGATCTGGTGTTGGCGAGCTTTGTGTCCGGGCCAGGCTCCACGACCCTGCCGATGGAAGTGTTCTCGGCGGTGCGCCTGGGCGTGAAGCCTGAGATCAACGCCGTGGCCAGCCTGATTCTGCTGGCGGTGTCGCTGGTGACCTTCCTGGTCTGGTTCTTCAGCCGTCGCGCCGAAGAAAGCCGCAAACGTGCGATCCAGCAAGCCATCGAGGAAGCCGCTGCCGACTCCTGGAAACAACCGGACGTACGTCGGGCGCAGGCACCGGAAGCGGCTTAAAACTGCTGCCGATCAAAAGATCGCAACCTGCGGCAGCTCCTACAGTGGAATGTGAATCCCGTAAGAGTTGCCGCAGGCTGCGATCTTTTGACYTTATGGCCCAGAATTTTGTGGCGAAGGCGTCAGCCCGGCCAGAAAAAATCTACCGCGCCGGCAACAGCTTCAAGGTGCTGCGGGTATTGGCCATCACTTCTTCCTCATTGAAATTCGCCTGGTAATAAACCCCTTCGATATACGCCTCGGCCTGGTCGGCATAGTGGCTGTCGAACGGCACGCCGCTCTGGCCCACCGGGTTGATGGTCAGGCTATGGGCCGGGTCGGCGAAGTCGATCAGCCGCCGGGTCGACGGGCCGTAGGTCACGGGCCACGGCGCCGAGCCGATCTTGGCCGAGAGGTTGTTCGGTACTTCGTGGGTGCCGGGTGCCGCGAATGGGCCAACGTTGAAAATCTGGTCCAGGGGCTTTTGCATCCCCAGCGGATGGCCGTGGGTCAGGGTGTGCGCCTTGCCCCACTGCCATTGCGCGGAATCGGCGCCAAGGGTGGCTTTGAGATGAGCCATGCTCGCTTGCCAGGCCACCTTGACCGTATCGGCGCGGGTTTCCTTGCCAGGGGTGTTGCGATTGTCCCACCACGGCGAGTCGGCGGAGGCCGCCAGGCGCGGCAGCGCGGCATCGATCACCCGGGTCGGGAGCAGCGTTTCGAAGAAGTCATTGCCCAGTTCATCGTGCATCGTCGCGTCGGCGAGGTTGAACAGAAACTGGTTGAACAGGGTGGCGCTGATGGAGTCCAGTGGGTAATCGCCGCTCCACTGCGCCAGTTGCTCCACCAGTTTGAGTTCGGCCGGGTCGCTCACCACTTCACGCAGTACCGGCAGCAAAGGCGCCAGCAAGCGCGGCCCGTAGGCGGTGGTCGTACCCAGTTGCAGCTTCTGGTTGGCCGCGTTGTCCCACTTCACGTTCTTGTCGCTGAGCTGGCGATTGAGCTGCTGCCCGCGATCGGCGAGGTTGTAGTAGCCGGGAATTTCCATGCCGGTCGGCGACACCGGTTGGAAGTTGGCCGAGACGATGTAGCCCCGCGCCGGGTTTTCTTCCTGCGGGTTGGCACTGAACGGGTAAAAACCTTCCTTGTCCGCCTGAGGGGTGCTGCCGTCGAGGATGAAACCGGGCTTCACCCCGGCCGGACGCTTGGGCAGCAACGCCGAGGCCCACCAGCCGATGTCGCCCTTGGCGTTGGCGTAGACGATGTTCAACCCTGGAGCCTGAACCTTGGCGGCCGCGGCGCGGGCCTTGGCCAGGGTGTCGGCGCGATTGAGCTGGTAGAAGCCGTCAAGGATCGGATTCGGGGTTTCGAGGAACGCCCACCACATGGCAACCGGCGTCTTGCCGGCGGCAGTGCCAAGCGCATCGTTGACGATCGGGCCATGGGGCGACTGGCGCAGCGTCAATGTGACCGGTGACTGGCCTTTCACTGCGATCTGTTGTTCGGTGGTGACCATGTCCACCCACTTGCCGCGATRCCAGACCTGGTTCGGGTTGTCCGGGTTGACCTTCTCGGCGATCAGGTCCAGATCGTCGTTCTGGAACATCGTCAGGCTCCAGCCGAAGTCCAGGTTGTGGCCGAGAAATGCAAACGGCACCAGCGCCTGATGGTAGCCATACAGCTCGAAGCCTGGCGCCGACAGGTGCGCCTCGTACCACACTGACGGCACCGAGAAGCGTATGTGCGGGTCACCGGCCAGCAGCGGCTTGCCGCTTTTGCTGCGGTTGCCGGAAATCACCCAGGCGTTGCTGCCTTCGAATTGCGGCAGGCCGTGGTCGGCCAGAGCCTGCTCACTCAGACGGGCAAGGGCGTTCAGGTCTTTCCAGTCACTGGCGGCGAGGACCGGCGCGGGGCTGGGGCGCCTTTTGGCCAGCAGGCCCTTGGGCTGCCAGTCGAGGTCGAAGATGTTCAGGTAATCGGCGCCCAGTTGGTCACGCACGTAAGTCAGCAAGGGTTCGGTGCGAAACGCCGCGGCAAAGCTGTAGGCCATGTAGCCGGCGATGCTGATGCTGTCTTCGGCGGTGAAAGGGCGCTTGGGGATTCCCAGCACGTCGAACTCTACTGGCGCGGCGTGGCTGTCCTGATATTGATTGATGCCGTCCAGATAGGCTTGCAGGGCCTTCCACGCCGGCGACTCACGATCCAGCGCGGCCACGTAACTGTCAGCACGTTCGCGGATGCGCAGGCTGCGAAACAGTTTGTCGGTGTCGAGCAGTTTCGGGCCGAGGACTTCGGCCAGCTCACCACGGGCCAGGCGCCGCACGGCTTCCATCTGGAATAGTCGGTCCTGGGCCTGCACGTAGCCGAGGGCGCGGTAGAGGTCGGTTTCGTTTTCGGCGCGGATATGCGGCACGCCGCGCTCGTCGTAGCGCACGGTCACTGAGCCTTGCAGATGCTGCAACGCCACCTGGCCCTGGCGCGTCGGTTGTTTGCTGTACACATACCAGCCGCCCCCGGCGGCGAGCGCGACGATCAGCAAGGCAAGTACGGTCAGGACGCGTTTCATGGTGGCTCCTTGTTCTTTCGGGATTGCCGCCCGTGTGGGCTGCAAACGTGTAGCACAGACCTCCTGTGCCGGGCATCGCGGTCCTGGAAAAGTCAGGAATGCCTTACTTCGCCACCGCGGGCCACGGGCAGTAGCAACCCACCGCCATCGTATGGGTGGCGTTCACCGCCCTGCCTGCGTTCAGCGCTTGCAGGATAGGCTCGATAAAACTGTTGCTCGAATTGCAGGTCAGGCCTTCGCTGTACGGGCCGAAATATGCCAGCTTGCCGTCGCGGTCCCATATCGCCACTGCCGGACTGGCGGGAATCTGTTCGGAGCCAGGCAGGACAGCGAGGGTTTTCAGGCGGCTCAAGGTGCCGGGCAACTGGCCGTGACTGCCGGGCTTTTGTACCGTATAGAACTCGACGCCCTGCGGTACATATTGCTCAACCAGTTCAGTCAGGTGTTGTTGGTTGCCGACATTGCATGGGCAGGCCGGGTCCCAGAAGTGCACCAGGCGAATGGCGCCKGGGCCGGCGAGTTCGTCGGGCAGGCGCAACGGGTCGCCGGAGAACACGGCGGTGTGCGAACTGAAGGCTCGCAGGTAGCGTCCCTGAAACCAGTCGTAAGCGGCCCACAGCACACTGGCACACACAAGGGCGAGCAGGCTGGCAAGCAGTGTGGTGCGATAGGCCGGGCGCATGGGTTTCAATCCTCGAAGGTCGGCTAGCTTGCCATGCTTGYTGCGACAGATGAATATCGCAGGCCGATAAAGTCCGTTTAGCGCTCTGGAATAGCCCRTGTCTGCCACTTTCGATCCCGATCATTTGCGTGCCAGCCTGCGGCCGTTGGCCGAGTGGCGGCCGCTGTCGACGGAGGCCATGGCCTATCAGCGTTTTTACGGGCTGGATTTTCCACAGCGGACCCTGCGCCGTGGCTTGGGGCGTTTCGAGATCGATGGTTATGAAGTGGTCAGCCAGCTCTGGTGGCCCGAGCGGGCGAAGGCGACGCTGTTTCTATTTCACGGCTTCTACGATCACACCGGGCTCTACCGGCATGTGATTGAGTGGGCGCTGGACCAAGGGTTTGCGGTAATCGCCTGCGACCTGCCGGGGCATGGCTTGTCCAGTGGCGAACGGGCGAGTATCAAGGACTTCGCCGAGTACCAGAGCGCCCTGCAAGGCCTGCTGGCCGAGGCGCAGTCGTTGGGCCTTCCGCAGCCCTGGCACTTGTGCGGGCAAAGCACCGGCGGGGCGATTGTGATCGACCATGTACTCAATCAAGGTGCGAGCAGCCCGGCCCAGGGGCAAGTGATTCTGCTGTCGCCCTTGGTGCGGCAGCCCGCGGCGGCCGCTGATCGTGCAGGGGCAGGCGGACATGACCGTGGATTGGGAGCACAACCTTGAAGTGCTGCGAGGCAAGTTCGATCGGCCCCAGGTGTTGATGCTGCCTGAGGCGCGGCATCATCTGGCGAATGAGTCGCCGGGGCTGCGGCAGGAGTATTTCGGGTTTTTGACCAAGCGCATGAGTCGGGATCGGCGGTGACATTTCGATAGTCTTCGCGGGCCATTTCACGGACGCCAAAAATTACTGGGTCAGGCTCGACGTACTTTGCCCCACTGCCAACCCCGCCCGAATCGCCGCCAATGCCGCTTGGTAATAAGCCTTGCCTTCAGAGGACTCGGCAAAGGTCGAAAACTCTTCCAGTTCGTCATCCGACAGGTCGCGATAGACATACAGCAGCGTGTTGTTCAGGTCGGCGCCGATCTGCTCCATCAGGCGCTGGCGCTGACCGTTCAACATGCCTTGAGCCTGACCGTTGCCGAGCAAGCCAGGGATCATCGAACTCAGGCTGTCGGCCGCGACGCCTGCGATCGCCAGGCTGACTTCAGCGCCGGCCTCGCGGGCGGGCAGGGCCTGGGCCAGGTGGCCGATGATCAGTTGACGGGTATCGCTGGCTTGCATCTTCGGCAAGCCCTTGGCGTTTTTCGCCAATTGATCGCGACGGGTCGCCAGCAGTTCGGCGGCGACGATTTTCTTGCCCAGGGGCGATTGAAAGAAGGTCAGCGCAGGTTTCGGGTCGGCGAGCTTCTTGCGCAGTTGCGCTTCGGCGCGCTGGTCCATGGCCTTGGGGGCGAACCGCAGATTGCTGTTGTCGACCAGGGCCTGGAACACTGCCGGTGGCAAGCTGTTCTGATAGCGCTGCTGAGCGGCCGAGAGAGCATCGTTGAAATGCGCGCGTTGTTCTGGCCAACCGGCGACCTTGTACAACTGGTCGTGGCCGTCCGCCCAGGCGGGCAAAACGCAGAACATCAACAG
>NZ_JBFTMK010000429.1:0-4398 GCF_056396965.1 Pseudomonas sp. 05N434 | reverse complement strand
CGCCAAGCTGGAAGTACACCGCTTTGGGATCGGCGCGCATTTTTTCGGCGTGGCTGCTTTGCACGCTCAAGTGGTTGATCAGCACTTTTCCTTCGGCAGTGTAGCCCTGATCAAGAATGTCTTCGTTGATCGCCCGTGGAGTGCCAACGCTGCTTTGTACGGCGACGTTTCGCAGCTCTCTGTTGAGATTCTGCTCACTCAAGGATGCAGCCTGAGCGCTAAAGGACGACGCCAGCAAAATGGCAGCGGTGGGAACGATAAGGCGCAGCATGAAACTCTCCTGGTTCAGTGACTGGTGGTTCGACCAGGCACATGACTGTGCGTTCAGTGGCGGCGAATTATAGGGGAGGAGGTCTGAGCGGTACAGGCTTGCACCGGCTGCTCTGATAAACTGCCGCGACTTTTTGCCCTTGCGAGTGTTTTTCGTGTCGATTTTCCATCCACTACGGTGCTGCCTGCGATGAACCCTGTCACCCCGCGCTTTGCCGCAAACGCCGTCGCCCGCTTGCGCGATCAGCGAGAGGAGGAGGGCATCAAGCCGATTCAGGCCCGTGGCTGGAGAGCGCCGCGATGCCGTGATTGCCGCGTGATTGAAAGTCATTGCCTGTGTGCCTGGCGCCCGTCGGTCGAGGCCCGCTCGGGCGTGTGCCTGATCATGACCAACAAAGAAGTATTCAAGCCAAGTAACACCGGTTGGCTGATCGCTGATGTGGTGCGCGACAATCATGCATTCATCTGGTCGCGTACCGAGACTGATGAGCAACTGCTGGCGCTGTTGGCCGATCCGCAATGGCAACCGTACCTGGTGTTTCCGGGCGAATACGTCGAACCCGAGCGAGTTACCCACAGTGTCGCGGTCGATAGCACCAAGCGCCCGCTGTTCATTCTGCTGGACGCCACCTGGACCGAAGCCCGTAAGATCTTTCGCAAGAGCCCGTATTTTGATCGCTTGCCGATCTTGAGCCTGCTGCCCGAAAAACTGTCACGTTATCGACTGCGCCGCTCCACCCGTAGCGAACATTTATGCACCGCTGAAGTGGCTGCACTGTGTCTCGATCTGGCCGGTGATACCGAGGCTGCGTCAGCGCTGGACGCTTATTTTGACGTGTTCAGTCAGCATTATCTGGACGCGAAAAAACAGCTGGACATGAACCTCGCCACACCGGCCCACGCCGAGCTGATGCGGTTTGTTCATAACGACGTCCCCGCCATGTTCTGATTGTCGCCCATACTGCAAAGAACTGTACCGGTTATGTATCTTGACCACCCCGGTTTCGCTGGGCATGCTTGGCGCCGATTGGGGCGCGGCCATCGTTTGATACGCCGTATTTTTACGTGAATAGCCATGTGATTGGCGTTGAACGTGCCCTGTTGGTGCATCTGCGTGGCTGCACCTGGAGTTGTTTGAAAAACAGGATCATTTGAAAAATGGCCACATACGAAATCCTGATTGCCGATGACCACCCTCTTTTTCGTAGTGCCTTGCATCAAGCATTGACCCTGGGTCTGGGCCCGGATGTCCGGCTGGTGGAAGTGGCGAGCATTGCCGAGCTGGAAAGCCGTCTGACCGAAAAGGCCGATTGGGACCTGGTGTTGCTGGACCTGAACATGCCAGGGGCCTACGGTTTTTCCGGGCTGGTGCTGTTGCGCGGTCAGTACCCGCAGATTCCAGTGGTGATGGTGTCGGCGCAGGAAGAAGCGTCGATCATGGTGAAGTCCCGTGAATTCGGCGCCAGCGGTTTCATTCCCAAGTCCAGTGACTTGAGTGTCATTCAAAAAGCCGTACGCGCGGTGCTCGATGGTGATGTTTTCTGGCCGCCCCAGGCCTTCGAAGCCGTCAGCGTTTCCGACGAAGCCAAGGCTGCCAGTGAAGGCCTGGCCAGCCTGACGCCCCAGCAGTTCCGGGTGTTGACCATGGTCTGTGAAGGTTTGCTGAACAAGCAGATTGCTTACGAATTGAGCGTTTCCGAAGCGACGATCAAGGCCCACGTCACCGCGATTTTCCGTAAGCTGAATGTACGGACCCGGACTCAGGCGGCGCTGCTCTTGCAACAACTTGAGTCAATTTCGAGCCACTAAGGTGTTATGTATTCACGCTTTTTTGACTTTGCTTAATCTAGCTTTCCCACTCCTTTTTGGTCAGTTGCTTACTCTATGTCACCTTTCAAAGGCCAGACCGGCCTAAAACGCATCCTCAACGCCTCCGGCTATTCCTTTGACGGCCTGCGCGCGGCCTTCACTGGCGAGGCGGCCTTCCGGCAACTGGTGTTGCTCAATGCCATCCTGATTCCGCTGTCGTTCTTCCTGAATGTCAGCCGTGTCGAGCAGGCGCTGCTGATTGCAGTCTGCCTGTTGGCGCTGATCGTCGAATTGCTCAACTCGGCGGTCGAAGCGGCCATCGACCGCATTTCCCTGGAGCGGCACCCACTGTCCAAGAACGCCAAGGACATGGGCAGTGCCGCTCAACTCGTGGCATTGAGCATGATCGCGCTGGTATGGGCGGTGATCCTGCTTTAAGCGATGGCAGGCAGAACGATCTCGTCGCTGCGCTGAACCCCGGCGGTGAAGGCGCGGCACAGTTCGAGGAACTCGCGCATCGCCGAGGTCTGATATTTCTGTTTGTGCCAGATGAAATAGAACTGCCGCGCCAGGTCCAGATCCGGTGTTTCTACCGGCACCAGGCTGCCACGACGGAACGCATCGCGCAGCGCCAGGCGCGAAATGCAGCCAATCCCCAAACCCGATTCCACCGCGCGCTTGATCGCTTCGGTGTGTTCCAGTTCCAGGCGAATGTTTAGCGCGCTGCGGTGGTGACGCATGGCCTGGTCAAAGGTCAGCCGCGTGCCCGAGCCTTGTTCTCGGAGAATCCACGCCTCATGACTCAGCTCCTCCATAGTGGCAATACCGCGTTGAGCCAGCGGATGCTGGGGCGCGCAGAACACCACCAGTTCATCTTCGACCCAGCTCTGCACTTCGATGTCCGGATGGCTGCAGTCGCCTTCGATTAGACCCAGATCAATTTCATAGTGAGCCACCTGTTGCACGATGTTGGCGGTGTTCTGCACATGCAGCTTCACCTGGCTTTCCGGATGGCGCTGCATGAAGCTGCCGATCAGCAGGGTGGCCAGGTAATTGCCGATGGTCAGGGTCGCGCCGACCGCCAGGGAGCCGAAACCGGACTTGCCGTTGAGCAAGTCTTCGATTTCCTTGGCCTGATCGAGCAGGGCCACCGCTTGCGGCAATAGCTGTTTGCCGAGGGCGTTGAGGCTCAGCCGTTTGCCGGCGCGATCGAACAGCTGACAGCTGCACTGGCGCTCCAGCTCGGTGATCGAGGTGCTCGCCGCCGATTGCGAGAGGTTGAGCAGGCCCGCGGCACGGGATACGCTTTCCTGCTGGGCGACGGCGACGAATACTTGAAGTTGACGGAGAGTAAATCGCATATCGATATAACCGATAACCCTTATCTTAATAATCCATTTAACAGATATTGTCGCTGCCATTAGAATGCGATGCAATTGTGCACATCATTGGCGCAGGCAAAATCTCCAGGAGTCCCACGTACATGAGCAACATGAACCACGAGCGTGTCCTCAGTGTTCATCACTGGAACGACACTCTGTTCAGCTTCAAGTGCACCCGCGATCCGGGCCTGCGCTTCGAGAACGGTCAGTTCGTGATGATCGGCCTGCAACAGCCCAACGGCCGGCCGCTCATGCGCGCTTACTCGATTGCCAGCCCGAACTGGGAAGAGCATCTCGAGTTCTTCAGCATCAAAGTGCCTGATGGCCCGCTGACTTCCCAGTTGCAGCATCTGAAGGAAGGCGACGAGATCATCATCAGCAAGAAGCCTACCGGCACCCTGGTGCTGGATGACTTGAAGCCTGGCAAGCATTTGTACCTGCTCAGCACCGGTACCGGTCTGGCGCCGTTCATGAGCGTCATCCAGGACCCCGAAACCTACGAGCGTTTCGAAAAGGTGATCCTGTGCCACGGCGTGCGTTACGTCAACGAAGTCGCTTACCGCGAATTCATCACCGAGCACCTGCCGCAGAACGAGTTCTTCGGTGAGGCCCTGCGTGACAAGTTGATCTACTACCCGACCGTGACCCGCGAGCCGTTCGAAAACGAAGGCCGCCTGACCGACCTGATGCGCAGCGGCAAGCTGTTCAGCGACATCGGCCTGCCGCCGATCAACCCGCAGGACGACCGCGCCATGCTGTGCGGCAGCCCGAGCATGCTCGACGAGACCAGCGAAGTGTTGAACAGCTTCGGCCTGACTGTTTCGCCGCGGATGCGCGAGCCGGGTGATTACCTGATCGAGCGTGCGTTCGTCGAGAAGTGACCGWAGGTCACTTGTAGGAGCCGGCTTGCTGGCGCTGGCAAACTTCAAAGCGCTAT
>NZ_JBFTMK010000428.1:0-4413 GCF_056396965.1 Pseudomonas sp. 05N434 | reverse complement strand
GGATATTTCCCTGTTGCTCAATGTTTGGAATTGCTATCGATAAACTTCTCGTAATACATCTGGAACTGCTCGATCTTCTGATCGTTGAACCAGGTTTTAATCGCGTCGACCATGGGCGGAGGACCGCACAGGTAGATGTCGAATGGGTTGGCGTCGAACGACTGACGGTCGAAGTGATCAGGAATCCACCCGGTTTTACCTTGCCAATCCACGGAGGGTTTCGAAACCACAAGGTGATAGTCGAAGTCGGCGATGCGGTCGCGATAATCAGCCAGGCGTTGAGTTTCGCACAGGTCATTGTCCTGCGTGACGCCATAGAACAGTTGGATCGGGTGCCCGCAGCCACCTTTTTCTGCAATGTTATCAAGCATCCCGAGGAAGGCCGACAGGCCGGTTCCTCCTGCCACCAGTACGAGAGGTTTGGTCACCTGACGTAGATAGAAGCTCCCCAATGGGGCCTCGAGCTCGAGTACTTGACCGGGGCGGCAATGCTCGCGGATGAAGTTGCTCATCACGCCATCAGGCAGGAGCCTGATGAGAAACTGCAATTGGTTGGTGGGGTTGGGGCGGTTGGCGAATGAGTAGGAGCGCCACTCACTGGTGCCCGGTACATGCAGTCGAGCGTATTGCCCCGGAAGAAAGTCCAATTGCTGCTGGTGGGCGCAAGCGTCCAGATGAAGGATCGCCGTGGTGGCCGACACCTGTTCTACACCGGTGATCACCGTTTGCAGTAACCGGGTTGCGCCAGCGTTGCACAAGCTCGAATCGAAGTCGAAATAGAACGACGCATCCGATTGCACGCGGGTCTGGCAAGAGAGCATTTTGCGTTGCGCCAGATCCTGCTCGGAAAGAGCCTCTTCATCGACGTAGTCTTGAGTGAATTGGCCTGATTCGCAGCGACCCTGGCAAGTGCCACAGACACCTTCGCGACAGTCCAGCGGGATGTTCACGCCATTGCGTAGCGCGGCGTCGAGCAGCAGTTCGTTGGGCTTGACCTCGAAGAACGAGGTCTTGCCATCTGCGAAGCTGAAAGCGACTTTATGGTTCATGACAGCGTGCCCCACAGTTCACAGGTGATAGAAATCAAGCACTGAGTTGATCGTGTCGTTGAGCAGCACGATGTGCTTGCGGGTGATCTTCCAGCTGTCTGCGTCCGCTTTGAGGTGGTAGGTCACATGGCCGTAGAACTGCTCGGACAGCCCTTGCCGGGTGTAGAGCGTGACCCAGGCGGCCTTGACTTCAAGCAAGCCGTTATCGATCTCCTTGATTCGCACATTGCTGATTTGATGCAAGGTGCGCGGCATCGGGTTTGAAGCTGCCGACTTGCCTGTGCGCAGACGAAATACCCGGTCTTCCAGGCCGGAGCGGTTCGAGTAGTAAATCAGCGACATGCCGCGCTTGGGATCGGTGGTGTACACATGCTCCGACTCCCATTGCGGCAGGTGGAATTCGCTCTGTTCATCAAACAGGGCGATGTAGGCGTCCCAATCCTGCTGATCACACAGCTCGGCTTTGCGGTAGAGGAATTGTTCGACGGAATGTTGTAGTGCGCTCATTTCACACCTCCTTCAACTTCAGGGCTTTTTGTGCAAGACCYTGCAGAAGGAAGCGCTGCCAGGATCCGTGCTGATTGATGTAGAGCCCCTCATGCGTGAACTCGGTGCCGGTCAGTACCGGTTTGATGCCCAGAGCCTCGCTGTTCGGGGTGGGGCCTTCGACCCATTTCTCACTGCCGCGGGACACTTCGTTCCAGCGCTCGAGGCGGGCCTGGAATCCGCGTTGGGCTTCGCGAAACTCCACCAGGTCGTCGGGAGTGCCCATGCCTGAAACGTTGAAGAAGTCCTCGAACTGGCGGATCCGGTTTTCCCGATCTGCGTCGGACTCACCCTTGACGCCGATGCACTGGCTGGTGATCTCGGTCTTGTTCCAGGCCACTGGGCGCACGATACGCAGCTGCGAGCTGATCTGATCCATGAAGAACAGGCTTGGGTAGATGTTGAGATTGCGTAGACGATGCATCATCCACTCGGCTTGTTGCTGGCCGTATTCCTTCACCAGGCGCGGCATGACGCTGGCATACCCGGCGCGTACRGTCGGGTTGGGCATGTCGCTGAACAAGAGGCTGTGGCCATTCTTGAACGAGAACCAGCCGTCGTCGGTCTCGGCATCGCCGGCGCCCAACTTGCTGTAGTCCAGCGTGTCGGAGCCGCCGCCCTTGGCCGCGTTGACTTGCTGGCGATGCTGTACCGTGGAGACATAGTTGTAGTGCACGGTGCTGACGTGATAACCATCCAGGCCGTTTTCGTGCTGCAGTTTCCAGTTGCCGTCATAGCTATAGGTCGACTTGCCGGGCAGTACTTCCAGCTCGCCGGTCGGAGACTGCGCGACCATCATGTCGAAGAACACTTTGGCATCGCCGAGGTAGTCTTCCAGCGAGTCGCTGCCATTGACGTCCAGGCTGATAAAGACGAAACCCTTGTAGCTCTCGATCCGGGCCTTCTTCAGGCCGCGGGTTGCTTTGTCGAAACCTTCCGGGTATTCCCCCGGAGCCTTGACCTTGACCAGGCGGCCATCACTTTTGTAACACCAGGCGTGGAACGGACAGGTGAAGGTAGATTGGTTACCTTTGCTGACGCGAGTCAGGGTCGCGCCCCGGTGCTGGCAAGCGTTGATCAGCGCGTGGAGCTGATTGCTTCCATCGCGGGTGATGATCATCGGCTGACGACCGGCGCGCATCGTCAGGAAATCATTGGGATTGGCGATTTCACTCTCGTGGCAGGCGTAGATCCAGTTCTTCTCGAAGATCAGTTCCATCTCCAGGTCGAACAGTTCCGGCTCTGTGAACATGTCGCGGGCGACGCGGTAAATACCTTCGGCCGGCCGAAAATCCAGGCAACCCTGAATGTAATCTTGCCACTGCGCAATGCTTCTAGAGCTGTTCATCAGGTACACCCTTTTTGTAGTTTTAGGCACGACCTGATTGAAAGCCTTTCTGTGCGGTGCATCTATCCGGATTCGAGGCGATATCTATCCGTTTCTGAGGGGGTAGGGCGCTTTTCGTGAGGCCTGTCAGGCGCGGTTGCTTTATGCGCTTTTCATTTCATATCCCTGGCCTGCACCCACAGCACCGCGTCTTGCGACAAGGGTTTGCCCTTGTGGGTTTTCGTTGTACCGATGTCGAGCGCTGCAATACCCCACCAGCCGGCCCGGGGCAGGCCGATGGTCACGATGCCCTGGGCGTCCGTGTAGGAGCTCAGGGATTTGAATGAAGCTTGAGGTGCCGTTACATAGTCTTGCTGGCCGAAGGCGTTTTTCTCGATATCGACGGAATGGTTGATGTATTCGATTTCGATTTCGGCGAACGGAACGGGCTTGCCATCGGCCAGCACCAAGGCGCGGAACACTCCGCCTGTCCAGTTTGCATAAGGCTTGTTCAGTGGCTGGATCTCAACCGGCAACCCTTGTGGTTCTGCCCAGTTGCCGGGTACTCCGCCCACGTTCACGATCAGCTTGGTGAACTGTTGGATGTAGACGTCTTCCTCGGTTTCCAGGTAGGGCTCGGGCTCGAGTACGAAGATATGGTCACCCAGTGAGCGAACCAACTCCCGCGGAATCGACGCACGATAGGCAGTCGTTTGGTTATCGCGACTCTGCCACTGGACAGGGCGCAAGTATTGGCGCAGATCGATTTTTTCCCCGCCGTGCGAGCTGATGTGGCTAAAGGCGCGGGGTTCATCCATGGTCATGGTGGGGCCGCCGGAGAAGGGATGCGTGAACACCAGCGCGAACTCCAGTTTATCCGCACGCGGCAGCGCCGTTTCCTCGACGTAGAGCATCTGGAAATGGGCCTGTGCAGCGCCTGTCAGGCAACCTAATGTAACGGCGGCAAGTGCCTGGAGCAGTCGTCGTTTGATCGGCATGGTCGATTTCACCTTGAAATGTCGGATGATTGAATCGTGGCTTGATGGTTGTCTCCGCCCATGAACACAACGGAGTATTTCCCGGCTGGGGGTTGGAATGCGTAGGTGTTGTCGGTGCCGACGTTTCCTTCGAGCAACACCTTGTTGCTAGTGTCCTGGACATGGACTTTTCTGCCAGCGGCGGAGCTGCCGTCGGTGTAACCCGCCTCGCACTTCACCAGATCATCGCTCTCGATGTAGCAGTCGAAGACGGGGCCATGAGCGAAGGCTGCCTGGCAGAACACCAGGGCGCCGGCGATCAGTATCCGATGTGCTGAGCCTAGGGGTTTCATAAGGTCTTCGATCTCCACGGTCGAGGTTGATCATTGGAGCGGCGATTTGTGGTCGCCGCTCGTATTGGGGCCAGGTGGCGCGAAGGCCGTCAGTAAGGAATCCAGGTTCGAACTCAGGAGTGCTTCGTACCCGTCGGCCGCGTCGGCGAGCATTCCCGGGT
>NZ_JBFTMK010000427.1:0-5683 GCF_056396965.1 Pseudomonas sp. 05N434 | reverse complement strand
ATGCTCTGATTCATAACGTGTCTCCGGTTTCTCAATTGTTGTTATTGTAACTTCGTTCCATCAGTAATTCTGTTACCAGAATCGCCGCCTTGTCAAGGGAGTCGTTCCGTGGTCGATCAAGGCGTAACGCTGGTTAATTGTGAGGTGCTGAGTTCGTACGTCTGACGTTGTCGCCAAGCCGAGCGAGCACGCTAAAGCCCGCTCGTGCAATTGAGCGAATAGGCTGTAAGAGGATGAACAGGCTCCGACGCGTCAAGCGCTCAGCACTGTTGCTTCATACAAAGGGTAATGAGGCCAACGACAGGTTCTAACGTCGTAGTACGCCGTCTTGCCCGTTTGCCAACCTACAAGCTATCTCGCGAGAGATGACCGTCGACGAGCCTCGAAATGTTCAACGGATTCGCGTTCTTGAGAGCATCGGGAAGCAATGCATCGGGGTAGTTTTGGAAGCAGACGGGTCTCAGGAAGCGGTCGATGGCCAAAGTGCCGACCGAGGTGCCCCGACTATCGGAAGTCGCAGGATAAGGGCCGCCGTGGACCATTGAATCGCAGACCTCGACACCGGTTGGGTAGCCATTGATGAGGATGCGACCAACCTTCATCTCCAACAAAGCAGTCAACTCTACGAATTGCGTAAGGTCTTCTGGCTCACCAATCAAGGTTGCGGTCAATTGTCCGTGAAGGGCATTGATGGACGCGTTGAGCTGCGCCTGGTCATTGACCTCGATGAAGATAGATGTAGGGCCAAAGATTTCCTCTTGAAGGACCTTGTCGCCTTTCAGCAGCAACTCTACGTCGGCTTTGAACAATTGTGGCTGCGCCTGGTGACCCTGTTGGTTACAGCCAGCCAGGTGCACGATGCCGGGGTGCGCGTGCAGGTTCTGCAATCCAGCCGCATAGCTGCGCAGGGTGCCTGCGTTGAGCATTGTTTGTGCCGGTTGGTCGTTTATCAACGCTGCCACTCTATCCTGAAAGGCACTGAATGCATCCGAGCGAATGCCAACCACCAGTCCGGGATTGGTGCAAAACTGCCCGCAACCTTGAACCACCGAGGCGGCAAGATCGTGAGCGATACTGTCGGCCCGACGCGAGAGGGCATGGGGCAGGATCACGACCGGGTTGATGCTCGACATCTCAGCGAAGACTGGAATGGGCTCGGGGCGAGCAGCGGCCATGTCGCACAATGCTCGACCGCCTTTGAGCGAGCCGGTAAAACCAACACCCTTGATGAGCGGGTGTTTTACCAAGGCTTCGCCTACGCCACTGCCATAAATCATGTTGAAGATACCGTCAGGCATGCCACTGCGCTCGGCCGCCCGGATAATTGCGTTGGCGACCTGTTCTGCAGTCGCCATGTGGCCGCTGTGGGCTTTGAATATCACCGGACAACCCGCCGCGAGCGCGGAGGCGGTATCGCCGCCGGCCGTGGAGAAGGCCAACGGAAAATTACTGGCACCAAATACAGCAACCGGACCGATGGCGGTGCGGTACTGGCGAAGGTCAGGGCGCGGTAACGGTTTGCGAAGTGGTAACGCTTGGTCGATGCGAGCGCCATAGAAATCACCGCGCCGCAGTACGTTTGCAAACAGGCGCATTTGACCGCTGGTACGTGCGCGTTCGCCCTGGATGCGAGCTACAGGCAATGCTGTTTCACGGCAAACCAGGGCAATAAACTCATCGTCCAAAGCCTCTAGCTCTTCAGCAATAGCATCGAGAAACTCAGCCCGTTTGCTCGCGCTCAGGATGCGGTAGCTGGAAAAAGCGTTGTAGGCTGCATGGGCAGCATCCTCGATTTCTTGCGAGGTCGCCTGGTGGAAGGCATAGGGTAGGGTTTCCCCCGTGCTGGCATCCACACTCTTGACGATGATAGTGCCGGCGGCGCTGCGCTGACCGCCGATAAAATTCTGGCCGGTGATGAGGGACATCGTTGTCTCCAGGTTGAATGTGCAAGAGATAGCTGGGCAAGGCATTCCCAGGACTGAAAATCAGGTGACGGCGCCGATCTGCCAAGGCACGAACTCATTTTGTCCGTATCCGTGTTGTTCGCTCATGCTGCGCTCGCCCGAGGCAATGCGCAGGATGGTTTCAAAGATTGCTGCACCGCACGCCTCGATGGTCAAAGTGTCTTCGGCAATTTCGCCGCAGTTGATGTCCATGTCTTCTCGCTGACGAGCCCACAAGGCGCTATTAGTCGCCAGCTTGATTGATGGGGCAGGGGCACAGCCATAGGCCGATCCGCGCCCGGTGGTAAACGCAATCAGGTTGGCACCACCGGCGACTTGGCCGGTTGCGGAGACGGGGTCATRGCCAGGGGTGTCCATGAAAACCAGCCCGTTGGYCGTGACGGCCTGGGCATATTCGTAGACATCCATCAGGTTGCTCGAGCCGGCCTTCGCCACAGCGCCCAGTGACTTTTCCAGAATGGTGGTCAAGCCACCGGCCTTGTTGCCGGCAGAGGGGTTATTGTTTAATTCGGCCCCCATACGCTCGCAGTAGCGTTCCCACCAATGAATTCGAGCGATCAGTTTTTCGCCGACCTCACGGCTGACAGCCCGTCGTGTCAGCAAGTGTTCGGCACCGTATATTTCAGGGGTTTCAGAAAGAATCGCGGTACCGCCGCAGGCGACTAGGCGATCCACCGCATTGCCCAGCGCAGGGTTGGCGGTAATGCCGGAATAGCCATCCGAGCCACCGCACTGCAGCCCAACCGTCAGGTGGCGAGCGCTAACCGGTTCGCGCCGAATCTGATTGGCCTCGCCAAGTAATTGCTTCACGTGATCAATGCCACTGGCGATGGCCTTGGACGTACCGCCACTGTCCTGGATGTTGAACGTGCGCAGGGTATTACTACGGGTCAGTCCTTGCGTCGTGAGTAATGAGTCGATTTGGTTCGTCTCGCAGCCCAACCCGATCACCAGCACGGCGGCAAAGTTGGCGTGGGTTGCATATCCGGCCAATGTCCGGCGCAACATGCTCAAACCGTCGCCCGCAGGGTCAACGGCGCAGCCGGCGGAATGCGTCAGAGCAACAACACCGTCGACGTTTGGATACGCTTGCAGTGCGGCGGGATTGATGTCCCGACGAAAATGGTCTGCGATGGCCCGGGCGACTGTGGCAGAGCAATTCACTGATGTAAGAATGCCGATGTAGTTGCGCGTCGCGACGCGTCCATCCGGGCGCACGATACCCATGAACGACGGGGCTTCACTTGGCTTGACGTTGGGTTTCGCATCGACGCTGAAAGCATAATCTCGTGTGAATTCCCCCATGGCCAGGTTATGCACATGGACATGCTCGCCTGCTTCTATGTCGACAACCGCAAAACCAATGATTTGCCCATAGCGCCTTACCGGTTGACCGGCTTCGATACGCCGGGAGGCCACTTTATGGCCCGCCACAATCGCTTGCCGGACAGTCACGCCTTCCTGCTCTAGGATTTCGCCAGCGAGTAGCGGTCGGCGTGCGATGAGCACATCGTCCAGCGGGTTCAAACGCAGCACAGCTGCTGCGCCGGTTTTCATGATCAGTTCCATCGCATCCTCACGGGCTGCTGGGTGGTGCGCGGTCGCTAATAGCGCCGCACTTTTGTGCTGGCACTATAGGATTCATAGAGATGGCTGCCTAATGAGAGCTTTCGATTGCTCGATAACTTTGCCTCATCGACTTTTTCTGAGTTGGCTGCTTTGCTTCTCCTCTGTAGCCGTTTGCCGCTGTCTGGCGAACGATAATAAGGTCGCAATAAACCTCCGCGTCGGCTMTGAGAGGGGTTCATCCTTGCGAGTGATAACCCCGTAATCCTGAGATTCAACTTTGAAGGGCGTGTTGAGGATTTGAAGCTGCCCATTTTGCAATTGCGACTGGACCATGGACTCGGGGAGCATCGCGAGCATTGGCCCAGACTGCAGCAACTGCAGGAAGGTTTGCATCGAAATGGTCTCAACGGTGTTGGTTGGCGGGGCGATCTTGAACAGTGTGAACGCGCGCTCCATGCGTTGTCGGATCGGCGTATTAAAGGGATACATGACCCATGGCCATTCGCTGAGTGCTTCGGTGGGGACTTACTGATGGCCGGTTGGGTAACATTCATCTGTTCTGCGGTCGTGTGCATATTGCGGGTCTTGGCCAGGCTAWTGACCAGTACCAAATGTTTGATCTTCAGCCATCGGGTAACACTGCCAAAAGTAATTTGATCGTTTTCCATCGGATAAGGCCTTGTCTGTCGATAACAAAACAGCATTGATCGGTGAGATTCTTTCATTGGGATTTACGGGGGAGGTCCATTACTTTTACGGCTCTGATGGCTGACTGATCTGGAAGCTCTATGTCGAATCTGAAACTGACGCGCGAAAACACCCTGCCAGTGGATGGCTTGGCCGGAACACTGATCGGCCGTGCCTGGATCCCGGGTGCGGTTGCAGGCCCCTCGCCAGTGGTGCTGCGCGATGACGGTGTGTTTGATCTTTCTGAAGTCTTTTCGACAATGAGCGAACTGTTGGAACACACCTCGCCGTTGTTGGCGGTTCGTCAGGCGTCTGGCAGGTACGTCGGGACTGTCGAGGAATTGCTTGGAAACACTGGCAGCCATGCCGATCCCGGCAAGGCATCGCTGTTGCCCCCAGCAGATTTGCAAGTCATCAAGGCAGCCGGGGTGACGTTCGCTTCCAGCATGATTGAGCGGGTAATCGAGGAGCAGGCCCGAGGCGATGCTGCAAAAGCGGAAAGTGTTCGCCGCTTGGTGCAAGAAGCCATCGGCGATAACTTGCGGGCAATCAAGCCGGGCTCGCCAGCAGCGATGCGCCTTAAGGCTGTGCTGATCAAGCAAGGCATGTGGTCGCAATACCTGGAGGTCGGTATCGGCCCGGACGCGGAGATTTTCACGAAGGCACCGGTTCTGGCCGCCGTGGGCAGTGGCAGCGAAATCGGCATCCATCACAAGTCTGAATGGAACAACCCAGAGCCGGAAATTGTGCTGGCGGTGAACAGCCGAGGCCAAGTGCATGGCGTCACCTTGGGCAATGACGTCAATTTGCGTGATTTCGAAGGCCGCAGCGCACTGCTGCTGAGCAAGGCCAAGGACAACAATGCGTCCTGTGCGATCGGCCCATTTATTCGTCTGTTCGATGAAACGTTTACCCTCGACGACGTGCGCAACTGCGTCGTGGATTTGCAGGTTCAGGGCGACGACGGCTTCATCCTTGAAGGCAGCAGTTCCATGGCGTTGATCAGCCGTGATCCGTTGGATCTCGTGGCCCAGACGGTCGGCGGTGATCACCAATACCCTGATGGCTTCATGCTTTTTCTCGGAACCTTGTTTGCGCCTACCCAGGATCGTGAGGCACCGGGAAGCGGCTTTACGCATAAGCAGGGTGATGAGGTCAGCATTGGGAGCCCGTTGCTGGGCACGTTGCGCAACACAGTCACCTACAGCCATGAGGCTGCACCCTGGACTTTCGGCTTGCGAGCGATGATGCACAATCTTGCTGCCCGCGGGCTGCTGTAGGTAAGGCAGGTGGGTGAGCTGCATTGGGTGTTCTCCCGCAACGATTGAACAAACACGGGTGCACGTCTATTGATAAAGAGCCGAATCCGAAGGGTCCGGTTTTTTATATCCGCCAGGCGTCTCCCACCTTCTGGAGACCCGGTTGCATGGCTAGCCCTGTCTCGATAAGGCGAACCAGGTACA
>NZ_JBFTMK010000426.1:0-4442 GCF_056396965.1 Pseudomonas sp. 05N434 | reverse complement strand
GGGCTTGAGCGAACGCCAGGTGCTTTACGGCCATGTGTTTCGCAACGCCATGCTGCTGGTGGTCTCGGGAATTCCCCAGGCCTTTATCAGCGTTTTCTTCGCCGGCTCGCTGCTGATCGAAGTGATTTTCTCCCTCGATGGCCTGGGTCGCATGAGTTACGAAGCGGCGGTATCGCGGGACTATCCGGTGGTATTCGGTTCGCTGTTCATCTTCACCTTGTTCGGCCTGCTGATAAAAATCATCGGTGACCTGTGCTACACCCTGGTCGATCCGCGTATCGACTTCGCCGCGAGGAACGCCTGATGCTCAAACTCTCGCCGCTGGGCCGTCGCCGTTTTGAACGCTTCAAGAAAAACCGCCGGGGCTGGTGGTCGTTGTGGTTGTTTGTCGGTTTGTTCCTGCTGACCCTGGGCGGCGAACTGATCGCCAATGACCAACCGCTGGTGGTCAGTTATCAGGGCTCGCTGTACTTCCCGGCGTTCAAACGCCACACCGAGCAAGAGTTCGGCGGCCAGTTGCCGTTTCAGGCCGATTTCCGCAGCGATTACGTGCAGAAGCTGATTCACAAGGGCGACGGCTGGATGCTGTTTGCGCCGATCCCGTTCAGCGACGACACGCCCAATTACGATCTCAATCAACCGGCGCCAAGTCCGCCGTCGAAGGTCAACTGGCTGGGCACCGACGATCAGGCCCGGGACGTGCTGGCGCGAGTGATTTTCGGGGCACGGGTGTCGATCCTGTTTGCGCTGATGCTGACGTTTATCAGCGCCTTGATCGGTATCGCCGCCGGTGCATTGCAGGGCTATTACGGCGGCTGGGTCGACTTGCTTGGTCAGCGCTTGCAGGAAGTCTGGTCGGGGCTGCCGGTGCTGTACCTGCTGATCATCCTGTCGGGCTTCGTCGAGCCGAATTTCTGGTGGCTGTTGGGGATCATGGCGCTGTTTTCCTGGCTGGCGCTGGTGGACGTAGTGCGCGCCGAGTTCCTGCGCGGGCGTAACCTGGAATACGTCAAAGCCGCCCGTGCGTTGGGCCTGACCGACCGCAAGGTGATCGTGCGACACATTCTGCCCAACGCAATGAACGCCACCCTGAGTTATCTGCCGTTCATCCTGACCGGGGCGATATCCACCCTCACGGCGCTGGATTTCCTCGGTTTCGGCATGCCGGCCGGCAGTGCGTCCCTGGGCGAATTGATTGGCCAAGGCAAACAGAACCTGCAAGCGCCGTGGCTGGGGCTGACGGCGTTTTTCACCCTGGCGCTGATTCTTTCTTTGCTGGTGTTCATTGGCGAGGCGTTGCGTGATGCCTTTGACCCTCGTTCTTGAAGCGGACTGGTGAAATGACTGACAACCTGATCGAAATCCGTGACCTCAACGTGGCCTTCAGTGGCCAGACCGTGGTGCGCAACCTATCTCTGGACATTCGCCCCGGCGAATGCCTGGCGCTGGTCGGCGAGTCCGGATCCGGCAAGTCGGTGACCGCCCACTCGATCCTGCAACTGCTGCCCGAAAACGGTACGCAAACCACCGGCAGCATTCGCTATCGCGGCCAGGAGTTGATCGGCGCCGACGCTAACGTCTTGCGCGAACTGCGCGGTAACCGGATCGCGATCATATTCCAGGAGCCGATGACCTCCCTCAATCCGCTGCACAGCATCGAGAAACAGATCGGCGAAACCCTGCTGCTGCACAAAGGGCTGGGTGGCAAAGCGGCGCAAGCGCGGATTCTGGAATTACTGCAACTGGTGGGCATCCAGAAGCCCGAAGAGCGGCTCAAGGCCTACCCTCATCAACTGTCCGGYGGCCAGCGMCARCGGGTMATGATCGCCATGGCCCTGGCCWRCGARCCGGAAYTGCTGATCGCCGACGARCCGACCACCGCGCTGGATGTGACGGTGCAGCGCAAGATCCTGCGGCTGCTCAAATCCCTGCAACAGCAGCTTGGCATGTCGCTGCTACTGATCAGCCACGACCTCAATCTGGTGCGCAGCATGGCCCAGCGGGTGTGCGTGATGCACGCCGGGGAAATCGTCGAGCAGGCACCTTGCGAAACGCTGTTCACCGAGCCGAAACACCCTTACAGCTGCGTGCTGCTGAACGCCGAGCCGGAAGGTGAAGCCCTGCCCCGGGACGAGCGTGAAAACGTGCTGGAAGTGGAGAATCTGCAAGTGCAGTTCACCCTCGGTGGCGGGCTGTTCCAGCGTAAGACGTACCTGCGAGCGGTGGACGGCATCAGCCTGAACGTTCAGCGCGGCAAGACCCTGGGCATCGTCGGTGAGTCCGGTTCAGGCAAGTCCACGCTCGGCCAGGCGATCCTGCGCTTGCTTGATTCCGAAGGCAGCATTCGCTTTCAGGGGCAGGCGCTGGATGGCCTGACGCAAAAGCAACTGCGACCATGGCGCAAGAAGATGCAGGTGGTGTTCCAGGACCCGTTCGGCAGCCTCAGCCCGCGAATGTCCGTGGCGCAGATCATCAGTGAAGGCCTTGAGGTCCATAGCCAGTCCACCCCTGCCCAATGCGAAGCCCAGGTAATCCGGGTGCTGGAAGAAGTCGGCCTCGATCCGCAAAGCCGTCATCGCTACCCGCACGAATTTTCCGGCGGGCAGCGCCAGCGCATTGCCATTGCCCGCGCGCTGGTGCTCAAACCGGCGCTGATCCTGCTCGACGAACCGACCTCGGCCCTCGATCGCACGGTGCAAAAACAAGTGGTCGCCCTGCTCCGCCAGCTTCAGGAGAAATATGGCCTGACCTACCTGTTCATCAGCCACGACCTGGCGGTGGTGCGTGCCCTGGCCCACGACATGATCGTGATCAAGGACGGCAAAGTGGTGGAAAGCGGCGCTAGCCACACGGTGTTCGAATCACCGCAGCACCCATACACCAAAGAGCTGTTGGCGGCGGCGCATCCGGGGTTGGCATAATCCCTGCGATCTTTTGATCTTGATTTCCAAAAATGGACACTCCGATGAACACCACCGAAAGCCTCAAGGACTACCAGCGCGTTCGCACCCTGGCGATCCGTTCACTGTTCGAGATCATCGAGCAATCGAGCGAAGGCACGGTGATTGTCGACCGCGACGCGAACATCGTCTGGATGAACGAGCGCTATGCCCGGCGGTTCGGCCTGGAGTCGGCCGCAGGTGCCATCGGCAGGGCCTGTGAAAGCGTGATCCCCGGCAGCCTGTTGCGTGAGGTGGTGCGCACCGGACGGCCGATCCTGCTGGACATGCAAGACACCCCCAAGGAACCGCTGGTGGTGATGCGCCTGCCGATTCACGACGATGCCGGCGCGGTGATCGGCGCCATCGGTTTTGCCCTGTTCGACGAATTGCGCAGCCTGTCGCCAATGCTCAAGCGCTACCTGAGCATGCAGGAAGAACTGGCGTCCACCCGCTCTCTACTCCGGGCGCGACAGACCAAGTACAACTTCGCGCACTTCATCGGCACCAGCGCCGCCAGCCTCGAAGTCAAACGCCGCGCCCGACGCAGCGCCAGTGCAGAGTCGCCGGTGTTGTTGCTCGGTGAAACCGGCACCGGCAAGGAACTGCTGGCCCAGGCGATTCACGGCGCATCACCCCGGGCGCATAAAGCCTTCGTCAGCATCAACAGCGCAGCGATTCCCGAGTCGCTGCTGGAAGCCGAGTTCTTCGGCACCGCGCCCGGCGCGTTCACCGGCGCCGATCGCAAGGGCCGCGCCGGCAAGTTGCAAATCGCCCAGGGCGGCACGCTGTTTCTCGACGAAATCGGCGACATGCCGCTGCCGTTGCAAAGCAAGTTGCTGCGGGTGTTGCAGGAGAAGGAATTCGAACCGGTGGGCTCCAACGAGGTGATTCAGAGTGATGTGCGAGTGATCGCCGCCACCTCCACCGATCTGGTGGCGGCGATCAAACGCGGCGAGTTTCGCGCCGATCTGTATTACCGCCTCAATGTGCTGCCGATCCAGGTCCCGCCCCTGCGTGATCGCCTCGACGACCTTCCGGCCCTCAGTGAAGCGATCCTTGAGGAACTGCGCAGCCAGCACGAATTGAACCGCGAAGCCCTGGATTTGTTGGGGCAACACGCCTGGCCGGGGAACATTCGTGAACTGCGCAACGTGCTGGAGCGGGCGGCGTTGCTCAGTGATGACTTGATGCTGAACGCGGCGGATATCCGCGCGGCGATTGGCAGCTTTACCCCGGTGGAGCGTGCGGCGCCTCTGCCCATTGAGCCGATTACCCATGAAACCTTCAGTGAGGCTCGCGAACGGTTTGATCGGCAGTTGATTGAATCGACCCTCGCGCAATGCGGTGGGAAGGTAATCGAAGCGGCGGCGCGGTTGGGGCTGGGGCGGTCGACGTTGTACAAGAAGATGGCGGCGCTGGGGATTGCCGAGTCTCTATAAAGAGACATGCATCTCTATTGGTAGATAGGGCCTCTTCGCGGGCAAGCCTCGCTCCTACGGG
>NZ_JBFTMK010000425.1:0-4465 GCF_056396965.1 Pseudomonas sp. 05N434 | reverse complement strand
GCTTTGAAGTGAACGAACAGGTCGTCACCGGATTGTGGAGTGATGAAGCCGAAGCCTTTTTCATCGTTGAACCACTTAACGGTACCGGTTTGGCGATTAGACATGGTGTAACTCCTTGAACAAAGATAACTGCGACTCAGGAAGAACCCTGGCCGAGACTGAGTGCAAAGAGCAGGAAAAATTCTTGTAGATGGTTGGATCGAAATTCAACATATCGTGTAGAGATTCTCAGTGACACAAGCAGCACAGTGGCGCCACCTTAACCCTTTTTCCGGAACGTGCCAATGGTTCGTGCGAAGGTTTCTCTTTTTTAATGACTGACGGTTAATAACATGGCGGTGAGGCCCCGGAATTCACGGGGGAACGGCGAGAATTGTCTCCCAGACTTTGAACCCGGAGCGCCTGCCCGGTAAGATGCCGGACAGAATTTTTCYGCCTCGCTATTCAGGACACCCGCCATGAGCATCAAATCGGACAAGTGGATTCGCCGCATGGCGCAAGAGCACGGCATGATCGAGCCTTTCGTGGAACGTCAGGTGCGCGGCAGTGACGACAGTCGTGTGATCTCCTATGGTGTGTCGAGCTACGGCTACGATGTGCGTTGCACCAATCATTTCAAGGTGTTCACCAACATCAATTCGGCCATCGTCGATCCGAAAAACTTCGAYGCTGGCAGCTTCGTCGACATCCACAGCGACGTGTGCATCATCCCACCAAACTCCTTCGCCCTGGCCAGTACCGTCGAATACTTCCGCATTCCGCGCAACGTATTGACCATCTGTCTGGGCAAGAGCACCTACGCCCGCTGCGGCATCATCGTCAACGTGACTCCGCTCGAGCCCGAGTGGGAAGGCCATGTGACCCTGGAGTTCTCGAACACCACCAACCTGCCGGCGAAGATCTACGCCAACGAAGGCGTTGCGCAGATGCTGTTCCTCGAGTCCGACGAGGAATGTGAAGTGTCCTACAAGGACCGTGGCGGCAAGTATCAGGGCCAGCGTGGCGTGACCCTGCCGCGTACCTGAGTCAACCGTCTGACAAACCGTTGGAATTCCTGGGCGGGCGTACACTCTATGGGGTGTACTGCTCCGATTCGCGCAAGGCGGATCGGGCCATCGCTCAGGAGTGCTTCATGAAGATCGATCCGCGAATAAGTGCCGAACTGGCAAGGCTCGAGCCCAATCAGGTTGGTGTGCTGGCCTGGTCCTTGTTGGCGCATCCGCCAGTCAGCATGGCAGGGGGCATCCCCCATCAGCCTGATCCCGACACCCCCAATGAAGATCCGACAGAACCCGGAGAGCCCACCCTGCCGGATGAGCCACCTCCCGCACCTGTGGTCTGATACCCGCTTTTGTGGGCGCGAGCATCGCTCGCTCCCACGGGAAGGTGGCGTTTTACTTGAGGTTGCCGCTCAAGAACTGCTTCAACCGCTCACTCTTCGGATTGCCCAGCACGTCTTCCGGCGCGCCTTCTTCTTCCACCAGCCCCTGATGCAGGAACAGCACCTGGCTCGACACTTTGCGGGCGAAGCTCATTTCATGGGTGACCATGATCATGGTCCGGCCTTCCTCGGCCAGGCCCTGAATTACCTTGAGCACTTCGCCCACCAGYTCCGGGTCGAGTGCTGAGGTTGGTTCGTCGAACAGCATGACTTCAGGTTCCATGGCCAGCGCACGGGCAATGGCCACCCGTTGTTGCTGACCGCCCGACAGGAACGCCGGGTACTGATCCGCCACACGCGGCGCCAGGCCAACCTTGTCGAGGTAACGTCGGGCGCGGTCCTCGGCTTCTGCCTTGGTGCAACCGAGCACCCGCCGCGGGGCCATGGTGATGTTTTCCAGCACCGTCATGTGGCTCCACAGGTTGAAGTGCTGGAACACCATGGCCAGGCGGGTGCGGATCCGTTGCAGCTCATCGGGGTCGGCCACATGGATGCCGTGACGGTCCTTGGCCATGCGGATGTTCTGGCCGTCCATGCTCATGGTGCCGTCGTTGGGTTGCTCTAGAAAGTTGATGCAGCGCAAAAAGGTGCTTTTGCCCGAGCCGCTGGCGCCGATCAGGCTGATAACGTCGCCGGTTTTGGCCTTGAGCGAAACGCCTTTGAGCACCTGATGATCGCCATAGCYTTTATGCAGGCCTTCGATGGTCAGTTTGTACATGGGGCATGCATCCTCAAGGCGAAAGTAGATAGCCGCTGCGATAGGCTTCGGTGCCCGCGACGTGGGCGATTACCATGCCGGCAGTGGCCATGCGCCGCAGCGAACGGGCGTACATCAGCCCGGCGACGGTGCAATGAACAGGGGTGACGCGATCATTGATCGGGTCGATGACTTCGGCGATCAGTTGCCCGGCCTCCAGGTATTCCCCGGGCAGGACTGTAAACACCAGCAGTCCGCCCACGGGTGTCGCGACCGGTTCGACGCCGGCCAGCGGCGTGGCCGGGTAGGGCAGTTCCGGTAAGGGCGCCGGCTCACCGGCAATCGCGCCGAAGTGAATCAGATAATCGATCAGCGCTTGGCAGTCGAGGCTGGCCAACGGGTGATTAACGTCGCCCTGACCGCGCAATTCGACGGTGACCGAAAAGCTGCCCAGCGGAATATCGAAATGCTCGCCGAAGCGTTCTTTCAACTGCCACCAGAGCAGGGTGAAGCATTCATCGAATGACTGGCCACCAGAGTCGGTGGCCAACAGGCTGGCTTCGGCACCGATGTAACGCGCCAGCGGCTCGACCTGAGGCCAGGCTTCGGGCGTGGTGTAGAGGTGTGCCACGGCTTCGAAATCGCAATGCAGGTCCAGCACCATGTCCGCATCGCAAGCCAGTCGTTGCAGGGTCAGGCGTTGGGATTGCAGTTGCGTGCTGGCGGTATGGCGCGCCAATACGTCGCGCAGGCTGCTGCGGATCAGTTCGAGGTTGCGTTGTGGATTGTCGCCCAGCAAGCCTTCGATCTCGTTGCCGACTTCTTCACTCAAGTCGACGAACCAGCGATTGAAGTTCTGCCCGCTTTCCAGCTCGTAACGGCCCAATGGAACGTCCATCAACACTTGTTCCAGGCCGACCGGGTTGGCCACGGGCACCAGCACGATTTCGCTGCGCAGCCGACCGGCGGCTTCCAGCTCCGCCAGACGCTGTTTGAGGTGCCAGGCCACCAGCATGCCGGGCAGTTCATCGGCGTGCAGGGAGGACTGGATGTAGATCTTGCCTTTGGCCGCCTGGGGGCCGAAGTGAAAGCTGTGGATCTGTCGCACGGTCCCCGGCAGTGGGGCCAGCAGGTCATGAATCTGGTGGCGCATGTACGAATTGTCCTAGTGAGTCGGCCCGAGGAAGGCCAGCCATCGGCGTTCGGCGAGGCGGAACAGGCCGACCAGCGCAAAGGTAACGGTCAGGTAGATCAGCGCGGCGATGCCGAACGACTGGAAGGTCAGGAAGGTCGCCGAGTTGGCGTCGCGCGCGACTTTCAGGACATCCGGGATGGTCGCGGTGAACGCCACGGTGGTCGAGTGCAGCATCAGGATCACTTCGTTGCTGTAGTAAGGCAACGAGCGACGTAGCGCCGACGGCATGATGATGTAGGCATAGAGCTTCCAGCCAGACAGACCGTAGGCCTTGGCCGCCTCGACTTCGCCGTGAGCCATGCTGCGAATCGCCCCGGCGAAGATTTCCGTGGTGTAGGCACAGGTGTTCAGGGCAAAAGCCAGGATCGTGCAGTTCATCGCATCGCGAAAGAACGCATCAAGGACGGGCTGCGCGCGCACGGCCGCCAGACTGTAGATGCCGGTGTAACAGATCAGCAGCTGAATATAGAGCGGCGTACCCCGAAACAGATAGGTGTAGAACTGCACCGGCCAGCGCAGGTAGAGCTTGGGGGAAACCCGGGCGATGGACAGCGGGATCGACACCAGAAAGCCGATGAAGATCGACGCACTGAGCAGCCACATGGTCATGGCCAGGCCGGTGATGTTGTAGCCGTCGGTATAAAGGAAGGGTTTCCAGTATTCCTGCAAGAGTTCGATCATCGTACGGCCTCCCGGGCACCGGCGGCGTAGCGGCGTTCGAGCCAGCGCAGGACGACGTTGGAGGCACTGGTGATCAGCAAGTAGATCAATGCGGCCAGCACCAGGAAATAGAACAGTTGATAGGTGCTTTTACCGGCGTCCTGCGCCGCCTTGACCAGGTCGGCCAAGCCGATGATCGAGACCAGCGCGGTGGCCTTGAGCATCACCATCCAGTTGTTGCCGATGCCCGGCAGGGCGAAGCGCATCATTTGCGGGAACACCACGAAACGGAAACGCTGGCCACGTTTGAGGCCATAGGCGGTGGCGGCTTCGACCTGGCCCCGTGGCACGGCGAGGATCGCCCCGCGGAACGTTTCGGTGAAGTACGCGCCATAAATGAAGCCCAGGGTGATGACCCCGGCGCTGAACGGGTTGATCTCGATGTATTCCCATTCCATGAGGTCGGTTAACG
>NZ_JBFTMK010000424.1:0-4478 GCF_056396965.1 Pseudomonas sp. 05N434 | reverse complement strand
TTGCAGGGTGTGTTCAATGCCTTCGGCAAATGTCGTTTTCACATCATCCGATTGACGCGCCGCGTCGCTGCACAACGCGGCCATGGTGCAACCGCTGCCACGTCCGTCCCGATGTTCTCGGGTCACATAGACGTTGATGAAGCCCGGAACATCGAGCGCTTGGGCGCCAGTCAGCGATTTGGCAAGACTGCAGGCCGAGGCTTCGGCCATCAGGTCGGCCTTCGACCCGAAGTGTTTGTAGAAGCCTCCATGGGTGAAACCGGCAGCCGCCATGAGATCCGCCACACCGACGCCGTCAAAGCCGCGCTCACGGAACAGCTCTGAGGCCGTTTCAACGATGTGCTCTCGATTGGCCTGCGCCTGGGCCTTGGTCACTCTCACGTGCAATACCTCGTGTTTACCGGGAAATCATGCGTCCAATCATACATAGATGCTGGTCATAATCAAAACCGTTGACAGTTTAGATTTCGATCATCATCCTAATTGCACGCAACACCGATCTCCATCAACGGGCACGGAAGAAATACCAGATGACCAATCAGAATCTGTTCACCCCTTACACCCTTGGCAGCCTAACGCTGTCGAACCGGGTAGTCCTTGCGCCGCTGACACGTAACCGCGCAGGCCAGGGCTTCGTCCCCAGCGAGTTCGCGGCCACCTATTACAGCCAACGCGCCAGCGCCGGCCTGCTGATCAGCGAAGCCACGCAGATTTCCCGACAGGGCCAGGGCTATCAGGACACCCCCGGGATCTACACGCAGGCGCAGATAGACGGCTGGCGCACCGTGACCGATGCCGTCCATGCCAAGGGCGGAAAAATCTTTCTGCAACTGTGGCATGTCGGCCGCGTGTCGCATGTTGATCTGCAAGAAAACGGCGCCGCTCCTGTGGCCCCTTCTGCACTGCGCGCCGCCACCAAAGTGTTCGTCAACAACCGTTTTGAAGACGTCTCCGAGCCGCGCGCACTGGACATCAGCGAACTGCCGGGGATCGTCTCCGATTTCCGCCAGGCCGCGGCAAACGCGGTCGCCGCCGGGTTCGATGGTGTGGAGATTCACGGTGCAAACGGCTATTTGCTGGATCAATTCCTCAAGGACAGCGCCAATCTGCGTACCGACGCTTACGGCGGTTCGATTGAGAATCGTGCGCGCCTGTTGCTCGAAGTGACGGCGGCGGTTGTCAATGAAATCGGCGCGGATCGCACCGGTGTGCGCCTGTCTCCGGTTTCGCCTGCCAATGGCGTATCCAGCAGCGATCCGCAGGCGCAATTCGATTACGTCGTTGAACAACTCGACGCCCTCGACGTGGTTTATCTGCACGTGGTCGAAGGCGCGACCGGTGGCCCGCGCGACGTGGCGCCCTTCGATTTCGGCGCCCTGCGCCAGCGCTTCAAAAACACCTACATCGCCAACAACGGCTATGACCTGGACCTGGCGACTTCGAAACTCGCTGAAGACCAGGCCGACCTGATCGCCTTCGGTCGCCCGTTCATTGGCAATCCGGATCTGGTGGAGCGCCTCAAACGTGGCGCGCCGTTGTCCGCGTTCAATCCCGCCACCCTCTATGGCGGCGGTGCGGCTGGCTACATCGACTACCCGACGCTGGCTGAATCGAGCGCTATCGCAAGCTGAGCCATCAGTGATCGCGCTTTCTGTTTCTCACATCCTGAAAGAGAGATAACCCATGAGCACTCGCCCTACTGTTCTCATCACTGGCGCCTCCACCGGCATTGGCGCGGTCTACGCCGAGCGCTTCGCGCAACGCGGCCACGATCTGGTACTGGTCGCCCGCGATCAGGCGCGCCTGAATGCACTTGCAGCGCGCTTGCGCAGCGAACACGACGTCGCCGTCGATGTCATTGCGGCGGACCTGACCCAACTCAGCGATCTGACAACCGTTGAAAGCCGCCTGCGCGACGACGCCCGCATCGGCATCCTCGTCAATAACGCCGGCGCCGCGCTGTCCGGTAACTTCATCGACCAAAGCACCGACAGCGTTGCGCAACTGGTCGCCCTCAACACCACGGCGCTGGTGCGGCTCGCCAGCGCCATCGCCCCACGCTTGGCCAAGGCAGGCGACGGCGCGATCATCAACATCGGTTCGGTGGTAGGCCTCGCGCCGGAGTTCGGCATGACGGTCTACGGTGCGACCAAGGCATTTGTGCTGTTCCTTTCCCAGGGCCTGAGCCTGGAACTTTCGCCTCAGGGCGTCTACGTGCAGGCCGTGCTGCCCGCCGCCACCCGCACGGAAATCTGGGATCGCTCCGGCGTCGACATCAACACCTTGAGCGAAATCATGGAAGTGGGCGATCTGGTGGATGCCGCTCTAGTCGGTTTTGATCGTCGCGAACCGGTGACCATCCCGCCGCTGCACGAAGCGGAACGCTGGGATGAGCTGCAGAGCGCACGTCAGGGCCTGCTGGGGCAAATCCGCCAGTCTGCAGTCGCCCAGCGCTACCAGACCCAACCGTGATCTTTTGGTAGCGAGCATTCGCGCCGGATTCGATGCAGGCGCAGGGCACTGCATCGAACCCGGCCACTGTCCGGAGTAGCGATGAATTCAACGCAGACAAGTACGCCCTCGGGTTCACAGACGTCGTTYATCAACGCGACGAACCAGTCGATCACGGTCAACGGCATTCCCTTTGCCTATCGCGATACCGGCCCAGCAACCGATGTGCCCCTCGTACTGTTCAACCATTGGGGCGCGGTGCTGGACAACTTCGACCCCGCGATCATCGATGGCCTTGCACAAACCAGACGCGTCATTACCACCGACTATCGCGGCATCGGCGGCTCTGGTGGAAGCGCACCACTGACCGTCGGCGAAATGGCTGACGATGCCATCCAGCTGATTCATGCGCTGGGGTTGGAAACCGTTGATGTGCTCGGTTTCTCCCTCGGCGGCTTCGTCGCTCAGGACATCGCCCTGAAGGCGCCTGATTTGGTGCGGCGTTTGATTCTGACCGGCACCGGACCAGCCGGCGGCAGCGGTATCGACAAGGTCGGCTCGGTGACATGGCCATTGATGTTCAAAGGCTTGCTGACCCTGCGCGATCCGAAGTTCTACCTGTTTTTTACTTCGACGCCCAATGGCCGTCGATCCGCCTCGCTGTATTTACAGCGCCTGAAAGCACGCAAAAAAAATCGCGACAAGGGCCCGACGCCCAGCGCTTTCCTGCGGCAGTTGAAAGCCATCACTGCGTGGGGCAAACAGGCGCCACAAGACCTCAGGCGCTTGCGGACGCCGACGCTGATCGTCAACGGCGACAACGACATCATGGTGCCCAGCGTTAACTCGAGTGCACTGGCAAAGCGTATCCCCAACGCACAACTGGTGATTTATGAGGATGCCGGGCACGGCGGTATTTTCCAACACCACGCTGACTTTGTGGCCAAGGCACAGGCGTTCCTCRATGCCTGACAACACGGCGCAGCAACGCCGCAACACACCGGCTACCCTCCTTACAACCGAAAAGAGCTGCACCACGATGAAAGCATTTCTAATTGATCGCTATGGCAAGAACCCCGGGCGGATTGGCGAAGCGCCCGCCCCCGCAGTGGGTGCCCACGACGTTTTGATCGAGGTACACGCCAGTAGCGTCAACGCACTGGATTCGAAGATCAGCAAAGGCGAATTCAAGCTGATCCTGCCCTACTCATTTCCGTTGATCCTGGGTAACGATCTGGCAGGCGTCGTGATTGAGGTGGGCTCGAAGGTGACACGCTTCAAACCGGGAGACGAAGTGTACGCTCGCCCACCGGAAGCGCGGATCGGCACGTTCGCCGAATTGATCGCCGTGAACGAGAACGCGATCGCCCTGAAACCTGCCAATACCAGCATGGCACAGGCCGCGTCCCTCCCCTTGGTTGCACTGACCGCCTGGCAAGTACTGGTCGAAACCGCCCAACTGAAAAAGGGTCAGAAAGTGCTGATTCACGCCGGCTCCGGCGGCGTCGGCACCCTCGCCATCCAGCTCGCCAAACACCTCGGTGCGTTTGTCGCTACAACCACCAGCACAGCGAATGTCGAATGGGTGAAGGCATTGGGGGCCGATTTGGTGATCGACTACAAACAGCAGAACTTCGAAAGTGTCTTGCACGACTACGACGTAGTGCTGAACAGTCTCGGCGCCGATGTCCTGGAGAAGTCACTCAAGGTGCTCAAGCCAGGTGGCCAGCTCATTTCCATCTCTGGGCCACCCACTGCGCAGTTCGCGCAGGAGCAAGGATTGTCCTGGCCATTGCAACAAGTCATGCGCCTGCTGAGCCTCGGTATTCGGCGCAAGGCACGCAAGCAGGACGTCAGCTACAGGTTTGTATTCATGCGGGCCAACGGTGCCCAACTGCAACAAATAACCGCGCTCATTGAGGCCGGCATCATCAAACCGGTGATTGACCGCGCCTTCCCCTTTGAATCAACGGCAGAGGCGTTGAAGTATGTCGAGCAGGGACGAGCCAAAGGCAAGGTCGTTGTTT
>NZ_JBFTMK010000423.1:0-4488 GCF_056396965.1 Pseudomonas sp. 05N434 | reverse complement strand
CACCAGGACGAACCATCCCCTCGGGCAGACCCAAGCAGCGGGGCCAACCTGAAGAAGCTCGCGACACGTTATCGCGCGCCGTACAACTGCCGTCACACTTATGCGACAATATGCAGAATGTCTGGCATGAATCCCGCCTTTATTGCCCAACAGCTTGGACAAGCGTCCAGATGCTGCTCTCGACTTATGCGCGCCGGTTGAAGTCTAGCGGTGACTGGGGAGAGATGGAGAAACTCCAAAACGCCCCAGGTATGGCCCAAGCGCCAAAATGCGCAGCTCGCAACCCATTGATAGGTAAAGTAATTGATCTCCACAGCTAACATCACGATGCAGTTCGGCGCCAAGCCGCTATTCGAAAACGTTTCGGTCAAATTCGGCGCGGGCAACCGCTACGGCCTGATCGGCGCCAACGGTTGCGGCAAGTCGACTTTCATGAAAATCCTCGGTGGCGATCTCGAGCCGTCCGGTGGCCAGGTCATGCTTGAGCCGAACGTGCGTCTGGGTAAATTGYGTCAAGACCAGTTCGCCTACGAAGAATTCACCGTGATCGATACCGTGATCATGGGTCACGAAGAGCTGTGGAAGGTCAAGGCCGAGCGCGATCGCATCTACTCGCTGCCGGAAATGACCGAAGAAGACGGCATGGCCGTGGCCGAGCTGGAAACCGAATTCGCCGAAATGGACGGCTACACCGCCGAGTCCCGTGCCGGCGAGCTGTTGCTGGGCCTGGGTATCGGCATCGAGCAGCACTTCGGCCCGATGAGCGAAGTGTCGCCGGGCTGGAAACTGCGCGTGTTGCTGGCGCAGGCGCTGTTCTCCGATCCTGAAGTGCTGTTGCTCGACGAACCGACCAACCACCTGGACATCAACACCATCCGCTGGCTGGAAAACGTGCTGACCCAGCGCTCCAGCCTGATGATCATCATCTCCCACGACCGTCACTTCCTGAAYAKSGTSTGCACCCACATGGCYGACCTGGATTACGGCGAGCTGCGCCTGTTCCCAGGCAACTACGACGAGTACATGACCGTGGCGACCCAGTCCCGCGAGCAACTGCTGTCGGACAACGCCAAGAAGAAAGCGCAGATCTCGGAACTGCAATCGTTCGTCAGCCGCTTCTCGGCCAACGCCTCGAAAGCCAAGCAGGCAACTTCCCGCGCCAAGCAGATCGACAAGATCCAGCTGGCCGAAGTCAAACCTTCGAGCCGTGTCAGCCCGTTCATTCGTTTCGAGCAGACCAAAAAGCTGCACCGTCAGGCGGTCATCGTCGAGCGCATGGCCAAAGGCTTCGACGGCAAGACCCTGTTCAAGGACTTCAGCTTCACCGTTGAAGCCGGCGAGCGCGTGGCGATCATCGGCCCGAACGGTATCGGTAAAACCACCCTGCTGCGCACCCTGGTCAACGAACTGACCCCGGACGCCGGCACCGTGAAATGGACCGACGCCGCCGAGCTGGGCTACTACGCCCAGGACCACGCGCACGACTTCGAAGACGACTGCAACCTGTTCGACTGGATGGGCCAATGGACCCAGGGCGGCGAGCAACTGGTTCGCGGCACCCTCGGGCGCATGCTGTTCTCCAACGACGAGATCCTCAAGTCGGTCAAGGTCATCTCCGGTGGTGAGCAAGGTCGC
The DNA here is from genome assembly GCF_056396965.1 of Pseudomonas sp. 05N434. Taxonomy (NCBI): domain Bacteria; kingdom Pseudomonadati; phylum Pseudomonadota; class Gammaproteobacteria; order Pseudomonadales; family Pseudomonadaceae; genus Pseudomonas; species Pseudomonas sp. 05N434. Next base: position 2,853 of record NZ_JBFTMK010000423.1, on the reverse strand, counting down.
ATGCTGTTCGGCAAGCTGATCCTGCAAAAGCCGAACGTGCTGGTAATGGACGAACCGACCAACCACTTGGACATGGAATCCATCGAGGCGCTGAACCTGGCGCTGGAGAACTACCCGGGCACGCTGATTTTCGTCAGCCACGACCGTGAGTTCGTATCGTCCCTGGCCACCCGCATCATCGAGTTGAGCGCCGATGGCGTGATCGACTTCAGCGGCACCTATGACGACTACCTGCGTAGTCAGGGTGTGTTGATGTAAGGCGGCTTCTGGCTGCAAATGGAAAGCCCCGTCCTGGTGACGGGGCTTTTTGCATTTCAGATTGATCCACTTACTGCCGATCTGTCATCCACATCGTTAGCCTGCTTTCTTTTATTTCACGCCCGCGCCATGATGCAGTTCTCCTACCGCCGCCCGCGAACGAGCTCTCATGTCTGTGCAGCAACTGCCCCCGCAAAGCTCCATGGCGATCACCCTGCAGATCGTTTCCATCGTTTTCTATAGCTTTATTGCCTTCCTCTGCATCGGCCTGCCGATTGCCGTGTTACCGGGGTATGTGCATGAACAGTTGGGGTTCAGCGCCATCGTTGCGGGGCTGACCATCGGTTCGCAATACCTGGCCACCCTGCTCAGCCGTCCGATGGCCGGGCGCTTGTCAGACAGCGTCGGCACCAAACGGGCGATTGTTTACGGGTTGTCGGGGATTGTGTTGAGCGGCGTGCTGACGCTGCTGTCGACCCTGCTRCAAAGTTTGCCGCTGTTGAGCCTGATCATCCTGATCGCTGGCCGGTTGTTGCTGGGGATCGCCCAAGGGTTGATCGGAGTCGGCACCATCAGTTGGTGCATGGGCCAGGTCGGTGTCGAGCACACGGCACGTTCGATTTCCTGGAACGGGATTGCCTCATACGGCGCCATTGCCATTGGCGCACCGTTGGGCGTGGTGATGGTCGCTGAATTGGGCTTCGCCAGCCTCGGGATCGTGCTGTCGTTACTGGCCCTGTTGGCACTGCTGTTGATCCGCAACAAACCCTCGGTGCCAGTGATTCGCGGCGAGCGGCTGCCGTTTTGGGCGGTATTCGGGCGCATTGCCCCTTTCGGCGCGAGCCTGAGCCTGGCGTCTATCGGCTACGGCACGCTCACCACTTTTATTACCCTGTATTACGCCAGTCGTAGCTGGACGGGAGCGGCTTACTGCCTGACGGTGTTTGGGGTGTGTTTTATTCTGTCGCGGCTGTTGTTCATTTCCAGCATCAGCCGTTTCGGCGGCTTCACCTCGGCCATTGCCTGCATGAGCATTGAAACCGTGGGGCTGGTCCTGTTGTGGCTGGCGCCCTCGACCGTTTACGCCTTGATTGGCGCAGGCCTGACCGGCTTCGGCCTGTCGCTGGTCTATCCGGCGCTGGGCGTGGAAGCGATCAAGCAGGTGCCCAATTCCAGTCGCGGCGCGGGTTTGAGTGCTTATGCGGTGTTTTTCGATCTGGCGCTGGCGATTGCCGGGCCGTTGATGGGCGCGGTGGCGTTGAACCTGGGGTATGCGTGGATTTTCTTCAGTGCGGCGTTGTTGTCCGTGACTGGACTCGGTTTGACCTTGTTACTGAAACACCGCGCCATCGGCCAGGATTGATTTATTGATCCGCGGTTTGCATGCCGGCCCGACTCGGTTTGCCCAGGGCATGGGAGAAGAAACGTCCGGCTTCGGAAATCAGGTTGCGGTGAATGTCCTTGCGGTCGACGCCGTCGGCATCGGTGCACAGCGCCGGCATGGCGGCGATCTGTTCTTCGTTGCACGGTGCCAGGAACACGAAATGCCCTGCCCCGGCCAGCAATTTGAAATCCGGTGCAGTCGGCAGTTTGCGCGCCAGCGCTGCGGCGTTTTTGTCGAACGCCACCAGTTTGTCGCCGTCGCCGCTGTATAGCAGCACCGGCACATGCACGTCGGCCAGGGTCTGGCGGCCGAATTTCAGACTCAGCGGTGCCATCAACAACAAGGCATGCACTCGTGGGTCTGGCACAGGCTGCAAGTCATCGCGGTCGACGATCAATTCACCTTGTGTGTTGCAGGCATCATGATCGTCCGGGCGCTCATGGCAATAACGGCGCAGACGGTCCAGGTCCGGCGTGGCGCCGGACAGGATCAACGCGGTCTCACCGCCCGCCGAATAGCCGATCACCCCGACCTGATCGGCATTGACGAAGGGCGCCAGCATACGGTCGCCCAAGGTCGCGGTAATGGCTTCGGAAATCTGGATCGGCCGCCCGTAAAGATTGCTCAAGGTGCCGAGGCGGCTGTGGTCTTTGGAGTTGTCGCCGGGATGGATCACCGCCACCACCACAAACCCCTTGCGTGCCAGCGAGGTGGCCAGATCGTGCAGGGCCAGCGGGGTTCCGGTGTTGCCATGGGACAGCATCAACATCGGGAAGCGTCCGATGGCGACTTTGGTGTCTTCACCGGCTTCGACCGTGTAACCCTCGAGCTTGCTGGAATGTTCCCTCTCACTGGACGGATAAAAGGCGATGGCGCGCATCGGCTGCAAGTCCAGCGGATCGAGGAACGTCATCTCATGGAAACCGACGCTCCAGTGAGGAAACAGCACAGGCGCGGCGTGCACTGAATTCAGGCTGCCGAACAGGCAAATCAGTAATGTTGCACAAAGACGCACCATGGGATGCCCCACCTTATTACCTGACCGCAGATATTAACCCTCGACTGCATAACCTGGGCCAGAAACTGATCGCCGCCAGAAACAAAAAACTCTGTACCTGGCCATCACGATGACCAGAATACAGAGTTTCAGGGGTATTGCCCGAGCTGTTTACGACCAGAGTTTCAGGGGTATTGCCCGAGCTGTTTACGAC
>NZ_JBFTMK010000422.1:0-4490 GCF_056396965.1 Pseudomonas sp. 05N434 | reverse complement strand
GTCTGAGAACGGCGCAACCGGAGTTACCGGTAGTCTGAGGTCATGGCTTTGCATGGAATAATTGGCTCCTTGCGTTAAAACCATTCAGGTGGCCGATACGGTTATTACTTACGATTTTTGAGGACCTTAAAGGGGTTCCATTCATTGTTTGCACATCCCTGTGTAATTTACTGGTGATGACTGATAACCGCTGACACAACGGTGTACCAATTGCCCTGATGGGTCAATTGAGCCGATTCCTCAGGTTTTGTAAGAAAAAATACCGCTCTGTAGGACTCAAGTGTCCTTCCCCAGGAAATAATTGAAATCCTTGCGACTTTTATGAGGGGCTGCGAGGTCAACATCTCCCATACGGATTCGGAAAGGGGGGTGATCAAAATGAACGAGCGCAAGGCGCTGTTGATTCTGCATGGCAAGCAGGCACTCAATGAGCAGGTCCGTTCAGCTGTCGAAGGCAAGCGCCAACAAGGCTGGGAACTGGCTGTTCGACTGACCTGGGAGGCTGGTGATGCGCAGCGGCTGGTGGGGGAAGCGTTGACGGCGGGCTATACGCAGCTGATTGCCGGCGGCGGCGATGGCACCTTGCGTGATATCGCCGAAGCCATGGCGGCGCATTCGACTCAGGCCAGCCTGGTGCTTTTGCCCTTGGGCACCGCCAACGATTTTGCACGCGCCGCGGGTGTGCCCCTGGAGCCCGCTCAAGCGCTGGAGCTTTTGGAGGCCGCCCCGCATGCCATTGATCTGGGGGAGGTGGGTGGGCAGGTTTTTCTGAACAYGGCCACGGGCGGCTTTGGCAGTCAGGTCACGGCCAATACTTCCGAGGAACTGAAAAAAATTCTTGGCGGCGCGGCTTATCTCTTCACCGGTTTATCGCGCTTCAGTGAGTTGCATGCGGCCTATGGCGAGTTGCAGGGGCCGGATTTTCACTGGGCCGGTGAGTTGTTGGCATTAGGCATCGGCAATGGCCGACAGGCTGGCGGTGGTCATATGTTGTGCCCGCAGGCGCTGGCTGACGATGGTCTGCTGGATATCAGCATTTTGCCCGCGCCCCAGGAAGTGGTCGGTACCTTGAAAGACCTGCTGACCGATGGCTTCGGAATCGACAACATGTTTGTGCGAGCCCGCTTGCCATGGGTCGAGATCAAAGTATCGGAGGGCCTTTATATCAACCTTGATGGTGAGCCTCTGGAGGGCGATAGCCTGCGGTTTTCGGCACGGCCGGCGGCATTGCGGGTGCATTTGCCCGAGGGCTCGCCGCTGCTGAACGGCTCGAATCCGGCTAATCGTCCAGACTGATGATTTGCTCGCGCACGGCGAACAACACCAGGCCGGCCACATCGTATATCTGCAAGCGTTTCATGATCTGCGAGCGGTGGGTTTCGACAGTCTTGATGCTCAGGCCCAAGCCATTGGCAATTTCCCGGGTGGATTTTCCGCGAACAATCAATCGCAGGATTTCCAGCTGGCGTGCCGTCAGGTTGTGCGAGTCCTGGGTTGGCGCCTGATTTTTCTGGGTTCGGGTCAGCGCCTGGTTGATGACGGTGTGGGCAATGGCCGGGCTCAGGTAGCGTTCGTTATTGCGCAAGGCATCCAGGGCATGTTCGAGCTCGGTGGCCGTGGTGTCTTTGAGCAGGTAGCCATGAGCCCCGGATTCGAGTGCTTGCATGATGAGCGCCGGGTCGGTGTGCATCGACAGGATGAGCACTTTGCACTGCGGACGTACTCGTTTGAGTCGCTGCAAGGCTTCAAGGCCACCGGTTTTCCTCATGGAGATATCCAGCAGGATGATGTCCGGGGACAGTTGCTCGACCATCTCGAGTAACTGCGAGCCGTCACTGGCCTCCCCAATGACCGCATAGCCGGGAATATCCAGCACCAGAGCGCGCACGCCAGCCCTGATAAGCGAGTGGTCGTCCACCAGAAGTAAGTTACAAGTCAACGCATAACCTTATTCGTACTGGCCCGTTCCAGCGCACGGGGCGCCCAGGGGAAGAGTGCTTCGATTTGAGTGCCTTTGCCCGGCTCGCTGGTCACGGTCAGCGTGCCGCCCAACTGATCGATCCGTTCCGACATTCCGGCCATTCCGCGTTGCCCCTCGCGAGCAGGGTCTGCCGCTGGCTCGAACCCCAGGCCATCGTCACTGATTAACAACGTCAGGCCTTGGGGCAGACGTTGCAGGCGGACCAACAGATTCCTGGCTTCGGCATGGCGCAGCATATTGGTAACCGCCTCTTGAGTGATGCGAAAGGCCGCCACCGCCATTTCTTCCGGTATGCCAGTCAAACGTTGATGGCATTCCAGGCTCCAGTTCACGGACGTATTGGCCAGGGTTCTGAGTAAATGTGCACGCAGACTGGCTTCCAGCCCGAGACTGGTCAACTGTCGTGGGTTCAGGATGGCTGATACATCACGAACTTTGGTCAGGGTTTCGTCCAGCGTATCGCAGAGGACCGAACATTGACCCTGCAGTTCTTCAGGCAATCGACGTTTGAGCCATTCACTCTGAAGTTTTGCGGCGGTCAGCAATTGGCCAATATCATCATGCAGTTCCCGACTGAGCCGGTGACGTTCATTTTCCTGAACTTCCAGCAGACGGTCGGCCAATTCTTGAGGCTGAAACTTTATCGATTTGAGCGAGAGGCGATGCCCCACCCAGACGCAGGTCAGCGCCGCAGTATTGAGCACCAGCAGACTCACCGGCAGAGGCATCGACAAGCTGTAGACCAACAGGCTGCCAAGCGTCGAGCAGGTGCACACGAAAAGCGTGAACCGGCGAGCGCTTTTTCGGGAGGGTGGCCACAGGGCGATTGACTTGAGGCTGGCGTACATAGCGGATGGAGCCAATGGATGTTCGCTGCGGGCAGACCGGTCATAAGGGCTGACGGGTCTCTGTTTGAAAATAGGTTGTATGAGTCGCCTTTAATGATGGCAGTGCAATGCTCGAAATAAAGCCTTCAATGTTATGAGCTTGTTCGCGCCAAGGGGCACTCTGTCATTAATTGACGTCAACGAATGGGCGGCATAATACCACTTAAGATACCGTTGGTCGCGTTCGGCACATAGGTGGGCACCTTCAGGAAATAACGTTTTTGGACGATAGTTCCATAATGGAAAAAATTTTTGATTTTTATCTTCGAAAGATATCGAGTGTGCCAGGCGTTTAATTTCTATTGGCAGGCACTATCTGAAGTCGGGGCGGGGGTATCTATTTGTTTCGAGCTGCCATCGACGGGTATGAAATATTCAATTGCGGTATGCGCACACTCAAGTTACAGGGCGGCATCATTACAATAAAAAATGCGCAACACGGGGTTGGTGAATTTAAGCCTGCCGTTCAGAGAACGAAACGAGCCTGAACTGCTTGGAGTGGCTGGGCGGCTGAAACTGACTTTGTCCCACTTGAAATGCAAACGCTTCGATCAGGGACGTCTGTTCACTGTCATCGAGGCCGAGTTGACCGGTGGTCTGGTCGATGAGTTCGAGTTGCCAGGCCATTAACGTGAAGCAATCCTTGAGCGCATCCAGGGCCTGATCATGCAGGTCCATGTGATTCTGGGCGTGGCTCAGCAATCCATGAATGTGCAGCGAGAATTCCGAAACCGTTGCCAGTGCCAAGGCATCGGCCTTGCTTGCCAGCTTGAGAAGGGTACTGAGCATGCAATCGATGGCGTCCTTGTCATTGCTGATCAACTGCAAATGACTCAGGCACTCCTCGAACTTGGCCAGGAGTGTTTCAGCCTCGACGAGAAACTCCGGAATCCGCTGGGCCCACTCTTTAGGGTTGTTCGCCATGCTTATCTCCACAACGTCATGTCAGATGAGGGAATGTCGTGTGTGTCGACGAGAACCTTACGTGTCCCGGCGCTGCCATGCCGCCTTGGTGAGATCGCGCTCTGGCAGGCTTGGGCACCGACTGGGGAACTCGAAAGAGTGGATGGCCACTGACCTGCGATCGCACACAAAAGCCTGACTCCGTTCATGCAATGAGAATGGCGTCACATTAATGGCTATTGGATATTGCGAATATCAGGTTGGGCCTGATTGTGCCTAGGGGAATCCCTTACACAGGGGAACCTAACGTGCAAACCGAGGTCGCGCCGCAAGGGATGAAGCAGATGAATTCACGGGGTCAGTAAAGCATGATGTTAATGTGACATCAATGCTTGGGCATGGCATTTTGTCCGGGGGTCAAGATTCGGCAAAAACTGCCGATAACTCTCTTTAGTGAATTCATCAGAACAAGCCCAGGAGTCATTAATGGCCGGCATTCTCGACACGGTAGACCAACGCACGCAACTGGTGGGTGAGAATCGCCTGGAAATTCTCATGTTCCGGCTGGCCGGACGGCAATTGTTCGCGATCAACGTCTTCAAGGTCCAGGAAGTGCTGCAGCTGCCGAAGCTGACCCTGATGCCGCAGCGTCACCCCTTTGTTTGTGGCGTGGTCAACCTGCGTGGCCAGACGCTGCCGGTGATCGACCTGTCCCAGGC
>NZ_JBFTMK010000421.1:0-5214 GCF_056396965.1 Pseudomonas sp. 05N434 | reverse complement strand
GTCTCATGCATTTCATGGCGAAAGTGCCGATTGAAATTCGACAAGTTGGCGTACCCCACCTCAAAACAGATATCGGCAACGCTGAAACTGCTTTGCGCCAGCAAACGGCAGGCGCGCTGGACTCGTAGTTTGCGCGTCAGGTCGACGAAGGTATGGCCGGTGGCGCGCTTGAAGAATTTGGAGAAGGCCGGCTCGTTCATGTCCAGCCGCTGGGCAATGACCGACATCCGCAACTCATCGGCGAGGTCGTTCAGGATGTAGTCGAAGACAATGCTCATGCGCTGGGCCGTCAATGCGTCGAGCATGGGCGCGTATTGCAGGCTGGCAAGCGTCTGTCTCTCGCTGTCGGGGGCCGATGCCAGCAGTTGCARCAATGACAGGAACAGGCACAGTCGCTGCAAGCCGTGGCACTGGCCGATCTCTTCCAGCAGTCGTGCCGCCTTCTTGCGGGTGTTGCCATGAAATTCGATACCCTGCGCCGCCTGGCGAAACAGGCTTTGTAACTCGCTGAGCTCCGGAACCTTGTCGCGCAGTTGCATCAGCATCTGGCCATCGAATTGCAACACCACGTCACGGCCGGTAATCACCTCGCCTTTGCCCAGATCGCTGATCCAGTCGTGAGGCAGGCCCGGGCCGATGAGGGCGACATGGCCGGCTTCGAATACGCCGATGTAGTCACCAGCCAGTAGCCGACCGCTGCCTTCGCGGATCAGGTGGATCTCGAATTCCGGATGATGGTTCCAGCGCGCCAGGTCGAACGGATAGTCGTGCTCATACCAACGAAAGCTGTGCTGGGGCTCGTTGAGGATGACTTCAAGCGCTGGCGGCTTGTCTGCGGTTACGTGATGGTTCATCACCCTGGCGATTCCGTTTTTGTTGGTTTTATCAAGGTACCGCGAAGCCTGGGACGAGTCGAAGTCTCGGGACGCTGACATGAGACTCGCACTAACGACGCCCGGCGCCTAGCACGTTACATGGCGCCCACTGATACTTTTTTTCCACGGTCAAAAAAGTATCAGCGGCGCGTATGCCATTCATTTGTTCGCTGCTTGGGTAGCTGCAATTCTGTAGTCAACCCGGTGCGGCTATGCCCCGCCTCGTGGATTACAACAACAATAAAGCTTCTGCCGCCCCAGGCGCAGAGCAGAGCGGAGATCACGATGAAGATCATTCCAAGCGCGCTTTTTCTGTCCGCCGGCCTGGGCTCTGCCCTGCTCTGCCAGGCAGGTGAAACGGTGACCATCGCCACCGTGAACAACAGCGACATGATCCGCATGCAGCGACTGTCCAAAACATTCGAACAGCTGCACCCCGACGTGAAGCTCAACTGGGTGGTGCTTGAAGAGAACGTGTTGCGTCAGCGCCTGACCACCGACATAGCCACTCAGGGCGGCCAGTTCGACGTGCTCACCATCGGCACTTACGAAACACCGTTGTGGGGCGCCAAGCATTGGCTGGAGCCAATAAAGGACCTGCCCGCCAGCTATGACCTCGAAGATATTTTCCCTGCGGTTCGCCAAGGGTTATCGGTCAACGACACGCTCTACGCCCTGCCGTTCTATGGCGAAAGTACCGTCACCTATTACCGAACCGACCTGTTCAAGAACGCCGGCCTGAGCATGCCCGAGCACCCGACCTGGACGCAGCTCGGCGAGTTCGCCGGCAAGCTGCACCAGCCGGATAAAGAACAGTATGGGATGTGCTTGCGCGGCAAGGCCGGTTGGGGTGAGAACATGGCGCTGCTGACGACCATGTCCAACGCCTTTGGCGCGCGCTGGTTCAATGAGCAGTGGCAGCCGCAACTCACCGGGCCGCAATGGACTGCCGCCGCCAACTTCTACGTCAACACCCTGAAGCAGTACGGCCCACCGGGTGTGTCGAGCAATGGCTTCAACGAAACGCTCGCCCTGTTCAACAGTGGCAAATGCGCAATCTGGGTCGATGCCAGCGTCGCCGGCTCGTTCATCACCGACACAACGCAAAGCAAGGTGGCCAATGATGTTGGTTTCGTCGCCGCGCCAACAGAAGTCACCGACAAGGGTTCGTCCTGGCTCTATGCCTGGTCACTGGCCATCCCGGCGACATCCAAACACAAGGAAGCCGCCAAAGCCTTTGTGACCTGGGCCACCTCCAGGGAATACATCCAACTGGTTGCCAAGACGGATGGCATCAGCAACGTACCACCGGGCACCCGCATGTCGACCTACAGCGACGCCTATTTGCAGGCTGCGCCCTTCGCCGGTGTCACGCTGAAAATGATGCAGAACGCCGACCCGGCGCACCCATCAGTCCAGCCCGTGCCCTACGTCGGTATTCAGTACGTGACCATTCCCGAATTCCAGGCGATTGGCACGTCGGTCGGCAAACTGGTATCCGCGGCGCTCACCGGGCAGATGCCAGTGGAACAGGCCCTGGCCTCCGCGCAGCAAAGCACCGAACGCGAAATGAAGCGCGCCGGTTATCCCAAGTAACAACGGCGTGGCGCGATCACTGCGGGGGCTTCGCAGACTAACGACCATTTTTAATGCCCTCAACGGGCAACTCTTTAGCTCTTACGATTGGATGGGAACAATGAAACGTCTAGAAGGAAAAAGCGCCCTGATTAYCGGTTCCGCCAGAGGAATAGGCAGGACGTTCGCGCAAGCCTATATCCGCGAAGGCGCTACGGTCGCGATCGCCGACATCAACCTGGAACGTGCCCAAGCCACGGCAACCGAGTTGGGGCCCAATGCCTATGCGGTCGAGATGGACGTGACCGATCAGCAATCCATCGACGCTGCCATCGCCACGGTGATCGCCACCACAGGCAAGCTCGACATCCTGATCAATAACGCGGCGCTGTTTGATCTCGCGCCGATCACAGAGATTTCTCGCGACAGCTACGAACGGCTGTTCTCGATCAACGTTTCCGGCACCCTGTTCACACTGCAGGCCGCGGCCAAGCAGATGATTCGCCAGGGCCATGGTGGCAAGATCATCAATATGGCCAGCCAGGCCGGTCGGCGCGGTGAAGCGCTGGYCGCGGTGTATTGCGCGACCAAGGCGGCGGTGATCAGCCTCACGCAATCGGCCGGTCTCAATCTCATTCCCCATCGCATCAACGTGAACGCCATCGCGCCGGGGGTGGTGGACGGCGAGCATTGGGACGGCGTCGACGCGCTGTTTGCCCGCTATGAAAACCGCCCGCTCGGGGAAAAGAAAAAACTGGCGGGACAGGAAGTGCCGTACGGGCGCATGGGCACGGCGGATGACCTTGTCGGCATGGCGATCTTCCTGGCATCGGCCGAAAGCGATTACATCGTGGCGCAGACCTATAACGTCGATGGCGGCAACTGGATGAGCTGACTGGCCCTGATAATAGGGCCAGCCAATGCCTCAAAGGCGAAACCGATCCACCGACTGCGAGAGCTGTCCGGCCAGGCTGGACAGTTCATCGGTGGTCGAGGCGGTCTGGTTGATCACCTTGCTGTTGCCTTCGGACATGCCGGCAATCATTTCCACCTGATGTGCGATTTCGTTACTGGCCAGGCTCTGTTCGCCGATCGTGCGGCTGATGTCATTGACCAGCTCCGTGGTATTGAGCGTGGCCTGGAGGATTTCGCGGATGGCGCGCTCGACGTCGGCAGTCACCGCCATGCCCTTGTCGACCTGCGCGACGCCCGCCTCCATGCTGCTGACCGCCTCGCGGGTGCTTTGCTGGATACGCGCGACCATGGTGGCGATTTCCTGGGTGGAGGCGCTGGTGCGGCCCGCCAGGCTACGCACTTCATCGGCGACGACAGCGAAACCACGGCCCTGCTCACCGGCACGGGCGGCCTCGATGGCGGCGTTAAGCGCCAACAGGTTGGTTTGATCGGCGATGCCCTTGATCACCTGAATGATGCTGAAAATCCCCTCGGACTCCTTGTCCAGGGTGCGGATCACCTGGGCCGACTGCTGCGCCGAACGGGCAATCCCGTCCATGTCGCTGACCACTTGATGAATCACCCGACCGCCGTCCTTGGCCAGTTCCTCGGCCTGGTTGGCCATGTTCAGTGCACGCTCGGCATGCCGGGTGATTTCCTCGATGCTCGCAGTCATTTCGCTGGCCGCCGCGGCCATGGTGCTGGCGGCAACGCTTTGCTGCTGGCTGCTGCCCGCGACCTGATGGCAACCGCTGCTCAACCGCTGGCTCATGCCACTTACGCCGTGGGCGTTGCTGCGAACCACTTCGATCATGCCGCGCAGGTCGCGCTGCATGGTTGCCAGGCTGCGAATCAAGGTGCTGGCTTCATCCTTGCGGGTGGGCTCGACGATAGGCTCGCTCAGGTTGCCATGGGGGTCTGTTGAGTGTTGGTTTCGATCAGCTCACTGAGGGTGGCCATCTGGCTTTCCAGTTGGCTGAACGCGTTATTGAACGTGCCCAGTTGCTGTTGTGCGGAATCAGGATTATCCAGCGCCAGCCCGACAATGCGCTCGGCGGCACTGATGTACGTATCGAGGCTTGGCTTGATCTTGTCCAGCGCGGCCTTGAGGGTGTCGTTGACCGGCAGCTTGAGGTTGTCACCGAGCATCTCGCGAAAATGCGCGGCATGCTCATTGAGTGAACTGCGCACCTCGGCCTTGCTGCTGGGGCTCTTGCCCAACCCTACCAGCATCGCCGACAGCACATCGGCGCGCAGTGCGTCGTGCATCATGTCGGCTTCGAGGTGGTTGCGCAGCGCGGTCATACTGACCTCGTTGTCACTCACCGCTTCAGCCATCCGGGTGTTACCCACATAGCTGACCAGACTCACGATCAGGGCGGTGAGCAAGCCAGTGCCGATCAACAAGATCAAACGTAATTTTATGGACACTCGATGGTTCCCCTGTCGGCAGGTGCGTGGTCGGCTAATTGCCTACTGTTGGGGTTATCGACTGTTCCAACCGGTTACTTAGGTTTATTTCCACGCCAGCCGATTTTTGCGACCTACGGTATGCGCGGGCTCAATGCCCGCGAATGTAGTGCTCAAGTTGCCGTATCAAATCGGCCTGCTCGACGATGGCTTCCTTGACCAGATCGCCGATCGACAGCAGCCCGATCAGTTCCCCGCCTTCCAGCACCGGCAGATGACGCAAATGACTGTCGGTCATGACCTCCATGCAGCGCTCGATGCTCTGCAAACTGTCGGCAGTCACCACCGGTGCGCTCATGATCTCGCGCACCGGCGTGCCGACCGAAGAACGCCCCTGTAG
>NZ_JBFTMK010000420.1:0-4500 GCF_056396965.1 Pseudomonas sp. 05N434 | reverse complement strand
CCCCATCCCCACGTCCTAGCATGGCCCTGCCTGAATAAAAACAATGGAGGCTGCGGCCATGTCCCTGCGACCCGAATACCTTCACTCCCTGCTTGAAGAAAACCCTGAACAGGGTATCTATCGCTGCAAGCGCGAGATGTTCACTGACCCACGGCTGTTCGACCTCGAGATGGAACACATCTTCGAAGGCAACTGGCTGTACCTGGCGCACGAAAGCCAGATCCCCAACAACAACGATTTCTACACCACCACCATGGGGCGCCAGTCGATCTTCATCGCGCGCAACAAGGATGGCGTGCTGAATGCCTTTATCAACGCATGCAGCCACCGCGGGGCGATGCTCTGCCGGCACAAGACCGGCAACAAGAGCTCCTACACCTGCCCGTTCCACGGCTGGACCTTCAACAACTCCGGCAAGCTGCTCAAGGTCAAGGACCCGGCGGCGGCCGGCTACCCGGCGAGCTTCAATTGCGAAGGCTCCCACGACCTGACCAAAGTCGCGCGTTTCGAGTCCTATCGCGGCTTCCTGTTCGGCAGTCTCAAGGCCGACGTGGTGCCGTTGGTGGAGCACTTGGGCGAGTCGGCGAAGATCATCGACATGATCGTCGACCAGTCCGCCGATGGCCTGGAAGTGCTGCGCGGTTCCTCCAGTTACATCTACGAAGGCAACTGGAAACTCACCGCCGAAAACGGTGCCGACGGCTATCACGTCAGCTCCGTGCACTGGAACTACGCCGCCACCCAGAATCAGCGCAAACAGCGCGAAGCGGGCGAAGACATCCGCACCATGAGCGCCGGCACCTGGGCCAAGCAGGGCGGTGGTTTCTATTCCTTCGACAAGGGCCACATGCTGCTCTGGACCCGTTGGTCCAACCCCGAGGACCGTCCGCTGTACGAGCGTCGCGACGAGTTGGCCCGGGACTTCGGCCAGGCTCGCGCCGACTGGATGATCGAGAACTCGCGCAACCTGTGCCTGTACCCGAACGTGTACCTGATGGACCAGTTCAGCTCGCAGATTCGCATCGCCCGGCCGATCTCGGTCAACCGCACCGAAATCACCATTTACTGCATCGCCCCCAAAGGTGAAAGCGACCACGCCCGTTCGAGCCGCATTCGGCAGTACGAGGACTTTTTCAACGTCAGTGGCATGGCCACTCCAGACGATCTGGAAGAGTTTCGCTCCTGCCAGACCGGCTACCAGGGCAGCGTTACCACCTGGAACGACATGTCCCGTGGTGCCGAACACTGGATTGAAGGCGCCGATGACGCGGCCAAGGAAATTGACCTGCACCCATTGCTCAGCGGGGTGCGTACCGAAGACGAAGGCCTGTTCGTGCTGCAACACAAATATTGGCAGCAGACCATGCTCAAGGCCCTGGCCGCCGAACAGTCCGAACTGATTGCAGTGGAGGCCGTGCAATGACCATGACCTATGACGCGGTGCGCGATTTTCTCTACCGCGAAGCGCGCTACCTCGACGACAAGCAATGGGACGACTGGCTGGAGTTGTACGCGCCGGACGCCACTTTCTGGATGCCGTCCTGGGATGACAACGACGAGCTGACCATCGATCCGCAGCGGGAAATCTCGCTGATCTGGTACGGCAACCGCACGGGCCTGGAAGACCGCATCTTCCGTATCAAGACCGAGCGTTCCAGTGCCAGCGTGCCGGACACCCGCACCTCGCACAACCTCAGCAACATCGAGCTGATCGAACAGGCCGACGGCCTGTGCAAGGTGCGTTTCAACTGGCACACCCTGAGCTTTCGCTACAAGACCGTCGACAGCTATTTCGGCAGCAGTTTCTACACCCTGGATGTGCGCGGTGAGAACCCGCTGATCTTGGCCAAGAAAGTGATCCTGAAGAACGACTACGTTCGCCAGGTCATCGATGTTTACCACCTCTGAGGCGGCCGTCATGACTCATTCCATAGCGTTCAATTTCGAAGACGGCGTCACCCGGTTCATCGACGCCAACGCCGGCGAAACCGTGGCCGATGCCGCGTACCGCCAGGGCATCAATATTCCGCTGGACTGCCGCGACGGCGCTTGCGGCACCYGCAAGTGTTTCGCCGAAGCCGGGCGCTACGACCTGGGCGAGGACTACATCGAAGACGCCCTCAGCGCCGAAGAAGCGCAGCAGGGTTTTGTCCTGACTTGCCAGATGCGTGCGCAGAGCGATTGCGTGGTGCGGGTGCCGGTTTCATCGGATGTCTGCCGTACTCGTCAGGCCAGTTACGACGCGACCATCAGCGCCGTGCGTCAGCTGTCCGACAGCACCATCGCACTGTCGATCAAGGGCGAAGCCCTGAGCAAACTGGCGTTTTTGCCGGGGCAGTATGTGAACCTCGGGGTTCCGGGCAGCGAGCAGACCCGCGCGTATTCGTTCAGCTCGTTGCAGCGTGACGGCGAAGTCAGTTTCCTGATTCGCAACGTGCCCGGCGGCTTGATGAGCAGTTTCCTGACCGGCATGGCCAAGGCCGGCGACAGCATGAGCCTGGCCGGACCGTTGGGCAGTTTCTATCTGCGCGATATCCGCCGGCCGTTGCTGCTGCTGGCCGGTGGCACCGGTCTGGCGCCGTTTACCGCGATGCTGGAAAAAATCGCCGAGCAGGGCAGCGATCATCCGCTGCATTTGATCTACGGCGTGACCAACGATTTCGACCTGGTGGAAATCGATCGACTGGAAGCCTTTGCCGCACGAATCCCGAACTTCAGCTTCAGCGCCTGCGTGGCCAACCCCGACAGTCGGCACCCGCTCAAGGGCTACGTGACCCAGCACATCGAGCCACGGCATCTGAACGATGGCGACGTCGATGTCTACCTGTGCGGCCCGCCGCCGATGGTCGAAGCGGTCAGCCAGTTCATTCGCGAGCAAGGCATCGCGCCTGCGAACTTCTACTACGAGAAATTTGCCGCCAGCGCGGCCTGAGCCGCGCTGTTGTGGGAGAGATACATGAATAGATTCCACGAAAAAATCGCGCTGATTACCGGTGCCGCCCAAGGCATCGGCCGGCGTGTGGCGGAACGCATGGCCGCTGAAGGTGCGCGGTTGATTCTGGTCGACCGCTCCGATCTGGTGTTCGAGTTGCAGAAAGAACTGGGGCGGGACAGCCAGGTGCTCGCCCTGACCGCCGACCTTGAGCAATACAGCGAATGCAGCCGGGTGATGCGCACCGCCGTCGAGCGCTTCGGGCGCCTCGATGTGTTGGTCAACAATGTCGGCGGCACGATCTGGGCCAAGCCTTTCGAGCACTATGAAGAGTCGCAGATCGAGGCCGAAGTCCGACGTTCATTGTTCCCGACGCTGTGGTGTTGCCATGCCGCGCTGCCGTTCATGCTTGAGCAAGGCAACGGCGCCATCGTCAACGTTTCATCCATCGCCACCCGTAGCGTCAATCGCGTGCCTTACGGTGCAGCGAAGGGCGGGGTCAATGCGTTGACCGCGTGCCTGGCGTTCGAAACCGCCGGCCGTGGGGTGCGGGTCAACGCAACCGCTCCCGGTGGCACCGAAGCGCCGCCGCGGCTGATCCCGCGCAACACCGCGGAACAAAGCGCTCAGGAAAAGCTGTGGTATCAGCAGATCGTCGACCAGACCCTCGACAGCAGTTTGATGAAGCGCTACGGCACACTGGATGAACAGGCCAGCGCTATCCTGTTTCTGGCCAGCGACGAAGCCTCCTATATCACCGGCATGGTCATGCCGGTCGGTGGCGGCGATCTGGGCTGACCTTTCAGGAGGGCGTCGGCTGTGTTGAGCTACAAGCGACGCTGAAATGCTCTGACGATTCTGAGTGTGGCGTCGCTTGTGTTCAGGTTCTGGACGGCGTCCAGCGGGTACCAGATGCAGTCGAAGATTTCATTCTGGGGCCGCGCCTCGGCCACGTTTATGACCGATGCCTCGTAGACATGATGCCTGGTGCTGGTCGTGTCCAACTCCATCAAGTACAGCAGGCTGTCGACCCCAAGCCCGGTTTCTTCATAAAGCTCTCTTGTGGCCGCGCCCGCGATGGTTTCGCCAGGCTCGATTTTTCCACCCGGCAGGGTCCAGCGCCCCCTGGGTTTGCGCACCAGGAGAATGTGCCGGTCCTGCTCGCAAATGACGGTTGCGCGTACTTTCATGGATTACCTGACTGCCGGTTGTCATAAAACAGTCATAAAAATGCAATATTCAGACCGCAATCCGCAGACGTGTCTGCTTCAAGGGTTAGAGTCGACAGGGCGGTTTAAAGTGCAATGGAATGCCGGAATCCTGACGCGACGTCTGGTCGGCACTTCAGTGAAGGTCGGGTGTAAGGTAGCTAAGTGGACCCTGGACTATCACTGCCGAAATGGAGGTGACTAATGAGCGTTCCGATGCTGACCAAAATGCACATGAACGGCTATGACGTACTCAGCGTGAACAGTGGCCCGTGGCGGGTGTGCACCAAAGGTGACCGGCTTGGATCCTTTGGCAGCCGAGAAGAAGCACTGGCCTATGCGGCTGCGCTTCCCGCCTAC
>NZ_JBFTMK010000419.1:0-8619 GCF_056396965.1 Pseudomonas sp. 05N434 | reverse complement strand
GTGCAACATTCTGCTCGATGACAGATATTGACTGGACCGTGGTGCATCCCAATCCGAGACCCGCGGCCAACATCAACGCTGTTAATCTTGTAAACCCGTTAAAGATAATCTTTAGACGCATTTTTTCCCACAGTCCCTCTGGAGCATTCTGCCGATAATTCATCGCCTACAGGCTAAGTGATATCAGCGTATCCACACTTGGGAAGTTCACAGCAATTCGCCACAATTGTTCAGATTCAACCAATCAGCCTAAACTCCCGCAGGAATTTTCTTAACCGTTGCACTTACGAGATGAAGGAAGCACTCGGCATGCGTGTCGCAATACTGGATGACGAACCCGCCGAACTCCGCCGGGTGGAACAGACACTGCGACAGATCCCCGTCACGGGGGAGCAGACGTGGACGTTGCACAGTTTCGAGCGGGGAGAGGACCTGTTACGGCAACTTCGCCGGGAAACTTTCGATCTGCTGATCCTCGACTGGCAATTGCCCGACATCAGCGGTCTGTCGTTGTTGCGCTGGACCCGGGAACACATGGACTCACCACCGGCCGCGATCATGCTCACCAGTCGCGATACCGAAAGCGATATCGTCCAGGCCTTGAACGCCGGAGCCGACGATTACGTGAGCAAACCGTTTCGTCCCAACGAGCTGATGGCTCGGGTGAGCGCCGTGCTTCGTCGGCATGGACTGCAACGCGCGGCAGCCACCGAAATACTCACATTCAATGACCTCGAATTCGACGACGCCGAACTCACTGTTACCCGTGCCTGCACCCCCATCAGCCTGACCGAACGGGAATACCGTCTCGCCCGCTGCCTGTTCGCCAATCTGGGCCGACCTTTGTCCCGTGAATACTTGTATGAACGCTTTTGGACCCATGAAGAAATCGTGTCCTCCCGGCCTCTGGATACTCATATTTATCGCCTGCGCAACAAGCTGGGTCTGACGGCTGATCGCGGTTGGCAACTGCTGACGATTTACGGGTATGGGTATCGGCTTGAGAGCGTAGCGACTGCCAGCGAGTGAACAGCTGTTACATTCCTTCGATCAATAAAAAAGGCCAACGCATAGCGTTGGCCTTTTTTGTTTTAGCGGTCCTGCCGGATCAGAAGTCCAGGTTGGACACCGCCAAGGCGTTGCTTTCGATGAAGTCACGGCGAGGTTCGACCGCATCACCCATCAGGGTGTTGAAGATCTGGTCGGCGCCGATGGCGTCTTCGATGGTCACTTTGAGCATGCGGCGCGAGCCCGGATCCATGGTGGTTTCCCACAGCTGATCAGGGTTCATCTCACCCAGACCTTTGTATCGCTGGATGGTATGACGCTTGGTGCTTTCGGCCATCAACCATTCAAGGGCTTCCTTGAATTCGGTGACGGCTTTCTTGCGTTCGCCACGCTGGATATAAGCGCCATCGTCCAACAGGGTGCTCAGTTGAGCGCCCAGGGAAACGACGGTCTTGTAATCGTTGCTGCCGAAGAAGTCGCGGTTGAAGGTGACGTAGTTCGACAGGCCGTGGGAGATCAGTTCGACCTCTGGCAGCCAGACATTACGTTCACGGTCTTCGCGCAGGCTGGCCTTGTAGACCAGGCCGGACTTCTCGACGGTGCGCAGGCGAACTTCGTACTGAGCCAGCCAATCCTGCATCGCTGCGTGGTCGGACAGTTGCTCCATGCTCACGGCTGGCAGGTAGATGAAGTGCTCGGTCAGTTCCTGCGGGTACAGGCGCGACAGGCGCTTGAGGGTCTTCATCACCAGACGGAAGTCATTCACCAGACGCTCGAGAGCTTCACCGGAGATACCCGGGGCTTCTTCGTTCAGGTGCAGGCTCGCATCTTCCAGGGCCGACTGCGTCATGTACTCTTCCATGGCGTCGTCGTCTTTGATGTATTGCTCTTGCTTGCCTTTCTTCACTTTGTACAGCGGCGGCTGAGCGATGTAGATGTAGCCRCGCTCGATCAGCTSCGGCAKCTGMCGGWAGAAGAAGGTCAGCAGCAGGGTACGGATGTGSGMRCCGTCGACGTCRGCRTCGGTCATGATGATGATGTTGTGATAACGCAGCTTGTCGATGTTGTACTCGTCGCGACCGATGCCGCAGCCTAGCGCGGTGATCAAGGTGCCCACTTCTTGCGAAGAGATCATCTTGTCGAAGCGCGCCTTCTCGACGTTCAGGATCTTGCCCTTCAATGGCAGGATGGCCTGGGTCTTGCGGTTACGTCCCTGCTTGGCGGAGCCGCCAGCAGAGTCACCTTCCACGAGGTACAGTTCGGAAAGGGCAGGGTCTTTTTCCTGGCAGTCCGCCAGTTTGCCCGGCAGGCCGGCGATGTCCAGCGCGCCTTTACGACGGGTCATCTCACGGGCTTTACGCGCCGCTTCACGCGCACGCGCCGCGTCGATCATCTTGCCGACGACCAGCTTGGCTTCGTTCGGGTTTTCCAGCAGGAAGTCGGAGAAGTACTTGCCCATTTCCTGTTCGACCGCGGTCTTCACTTCGGAAGACACCAGCTTGTCTTTGGTCTGGGAGCTGAACTTCGGATCCGGCACTTTCACCGAAATGATCGCCGTCAGGCCTTCGCGGGCATCGTCACCGGTGGTGGCGACTTTGTGCTTCTTCGCCAGGCCTTCAGCTTCGATGTAGGTGTTCAGGTTACGCGTCAGTGCCGAACGGAAACCCACCAGGTGAGTACCGCCATCGCGCTGTGGAATGTTGTTGGTGAAGCACAACAGGTTCTCGTTGAAGCTGTCGTTCCACTGCAGGGCGATTTCCACACCGATGCCGTCTTCACGCTGGATGTTGAAGTGGAACACCTGGTTGACCGCAGTCTTGTTGGTGTTCAGGTATTCAACGAATGCACGCAGACCACCTTCGTACTTGAACAACTCTTCCTTGCCGCTGCGCTCGTCCTTGAGGACGATGCCGACACCGGAGTTGAGGAAGGACAGTTCGCGAATCCGCTTGGCCAGGATGTCCCAGCTGAAGTGGATGTTCTTGAAGGTGTCAGCCGAAGGCTTGAAGTGAATCTGGGTACCGGTGGATTCGCTGTCGCCAACGATTTTCATCGGTTCTTGCGGAACACCGTGGACGTAGGTCTGTTCCCAGATCTTGCCGCTGCGGCGAACGGTCAGGACCAGTTCTTCGGACAGGGCGTTAACCACCGATACACCTACACCGTGCAGACCACCGGAAACCTTGTAGGAGTTGTCGTCGAACTTACCGCCGGCGTGCAGCACGGTCATGATGACCTCGGCCGCCGAAACGCCTTCTTCTTTATGCACGTCTACCGGGATGCCACGACCGTTGTCGCGAACAGTGATGGATTCATCCGGGTGGATGATGATGCTGATGTCGTCGCAGTGGCCGGCCAAAGCTTCGTCGATCGAGTTATCGACCACCTCGAACACCATGTGGTGCAGACCGCTGCCATCGTCGGTGTCACCAATGTACATACCGGGACGTTTGCGTACGGCATCCAGGCCTTTCAGCACTTTAATGCTCGTTGAGTCGTACGTATTTTCTTCGCTCAATGCCTTCACTCCCGATGGTCGTGGGTCTGGGTGATACGGCCCTGTTCCACGTGGAACAAAGCGACTGGCGTTTCCGTCTGCCAGCCTTCCCTCAATAATTCGTGATCTACACAGGTGATAAAAACCTGGCAGCGTAAGTCTTCCAGCAAGCGGCAAAGCGCGCGACGGTGGTGCTCGTCCAGTTCGGACGGCAAGTCATCCACCAGATAAATACACTGGCCGCGTCGGGCCTGGCTGACCAAGTGCCCTTGGGCAATCCGCAATGCACAGACCACCAACTTCTGCTGACCACGGGACAAAATGTCCGCGGCGTTATGTGCGCCTAATCGGAGACGCAAATCAGCCCGTTGTGGTCCGGCCTGGGTATGACCCATTTGCTGATCCCGCTGAAGGGATCCAGCGAGCACTGCACTCAACTCACGGTCTTTGTCCCAGCCTCGGTAATAGCTGAGCGTCAAGCCCTCAAGCTCAACCAGTTCGCTCAAGGTCTGTTCAAAGACTGGTTTCAAGGCTTTGATGTAAGCGCGGCGGTATTCATCTATTTCATCGCTGGCCTGGCACAGTTCCCTGTCCCAAACCGCTTGCGAAACGGCGTCAAGTGTACCATGCCGCAGCCAAGAGTTTCTCTGGCGCAAGGCCTTCTGCAAGCGCTGCCACGTAGACATGAATCGCGGTTCCACGTGGAACACACCCCAGTCGAGAAACTGCCGGCGAATCTTCGGCGCGCCTTCCAGCAGGCGGAAGCTGTCCGGGTTGATCAACTGCAGCGGCAGGATCTCCGCCAGTTGTGCCGCACTACGGGCGTTCTGCCCGTCGATACGGATCTGGAACTCTCCCTGACGATCGCGAGATATCCCCAATGCGCTGTGCCCACCCTCGGCCAATTCGACCTGGCCAAAAGGTCACCGGGTGCAGATTGCGCACCGCGGTGACCGAGACGCGACTTAAGGACATCTAGCTTCTGCTGAGCATGATTACAGACGCATCGGCATGACAACGTAAGCCGAGTCGTCGTTGTCGGACTCTTGCACCAGCGCACTGCTGTTGGAGTCGGACAGGATCAGGCGAACCTGCTCGGTGGTCATCACGCCCAATACGTCGAGCAGATAGCTCACGTTGAAGCCGATTTCCAGAGAGCCGCCGTTGTACTCAACGCCCACTTCTTCTTCCGCTTCCTCTTGCTCCGGGTTGTTCGCCTGGATCTTCAGCTGACCGTTGGCCAGCTGCAGACGGATGCCGCGGTACTTCTCGTTGGACAGAATCGCGGTACGGCTGAACGCTTCACGCAGGGCCTGGCGATCGCCGAGTACCAGCTTGTCGCCACCTTTAGGCAGAACACGCTCGTAGTCAGGGAATTTACCGTCGACCAGTTTCGAGGTGAAGGTGAACTCGCCGGTGGTAGCACGGATGTGGTGCTGGCCCAGCACGATGCTGACGTTGCCGTCCGGTTCGGTCAGCAGACGTGCCAGTTCCAGGATACCTTTGCGTGGCACGATGACCTGATGACGATCCGGCTGACCGATATCGGCCTGCATCGAGCACATGGCCAGACGGTGACCGTCGGTCGCCACAGCGCGGATGATCCCGGCCGAGACTTCCAGCAGCATGCCGTTGAGGTAATAACGCACGTCCTGCTGCGCCATGGCGAAGCTGGTGCGTTCGATCAGGCGACGCAGTTTGCTTTGCTCAAGGCTGCAGGTCAGCGAACCCGGGCCTTCTTCCACCGTCGGGAAGTCGTTGGCCGGCAGGGTCGACAGGGTGAAGCGGCTACGGCCGGCCTTCACCACGAGCTTCTGCTCATCGACCTTGATGTCGATCAGCGCGTCGTTTGGCAGGCTCTTGCAGATGTCCATCAGCTTGCGCGCAGGCACAGTGATGGAACCCGGGTCTGCAGGCTCTTCGAGTTGCACACGACCGACCAGCTCGACTTCCAGGTCGGTACCGGTCAGCGACAGTTGCTGGCCTTCGACAACCAGCAGCACGTTGGAAAGCACCGGCAAGGTCTGTCGGCGCTCGACGACGCCTGCGACCAGTTGCAGGGGTTTCAACAGGGCTTCGCGTTGAATGGTGAAATGCATGGTCTAGTCCCTTGCCTTAATAAGCTGCGCTGGTGTTCATCAAGTGGTCAGTGTACGCAGCAGGTTCTTGTAGTCCTCGCGGATGTCCGCGTCGGATTCCTTAAGCTCGTTGATCTTGCGGCAGGCGTGCAAAACAGTCGTGTGGTCGCGGCCGCCAAACACATCGCCGATTTCCGGCAGGCTGTGGTTGGTCAATTCCTTGGACAACGCCATAGCGACCTGACGCGGACGTGCTACCGAGCGTGAACGACGCTTGGACAGCAGGTCGGAGATCTTGATCTTGTAATACTCAGCGACGGTGCGCTGAATGTTATCCACAGAGACCAGTTTATCTTGCAACGCCAACAAGTCTTTCAGGGATTCGCGAATCAACTCGATGGTGATGTCGCGACCCATAAAGTGCGAGTGGGCGATCACGCGTTTGAGCGCGCCTTCCAGCTCACGGACGTTGGAGCGAATACGCTGGGCGATGAAGAATGCCGCGTCGTGTGGCAGATCGACTTTGGCCTGGTCGGCCTTTTTCATCAGGATCGCTACACGGGTTTCCAGCTCCGGCGGCTCGACGGCAACCGTCAGGCCCCAGCCAAAGCGGGATTTAAGGCGTTCTTCAAGGCCTTCAATTTCTTTCGGATAGCGGTCACTGGTGAGAATGACCTGCTGGCCACCTTCGAGCAGGGCGTTGAAGGTGTGGAAAAACTCTTCCTGCGAACGTTCCTTGCGAGCGAAGAACTGAATGTCATCGATCAGCAACGCATCCACCGAACGGTAGAAGCGCTTGAACTCGTTGATCGCGTTCAACTGCAGCGCCTTGACCATGTCGGCCACGAAACGCTCCGAATGCAGGTACACGACCTTGGCATTCGGGTTCTTCTTTAATAGGTGGTTACCCACAGCGTGCATCAAGTGGGTTTTACCCAAACCGACGCCACCATAAAGGAAGAGCGGGTTGTAACCGTGCTTGGGGTTGTCCGCCACCTGCCAGGCCGCAGCCCGTGCCAGTTGGTTGGACTTACCTTCGACGAAGTTCTCGAAGGTGAAAGTGCGGTTCAGGTAGCTGGTGTGCTTGAGCGCACCTTCGACCTGCACCGTGCGCTGCTCGGAACGAACCGGGGCCTGTTGCGAACTGGCGCCGGCCATAGGGTCGAAGCTGTCGCGGGACGGCTCTTCACTGACCTCGGCAACTTTTTGCGTCGAACGCTTGGTCGGTGCCGCCGCCGGAGCAGGGGCTGGAGCGCTGACCGGTGCGGCCGCCGCCTGAGCCTGGGACGCCGCAGCGGCCAACGGGGCATTGGGTGCCGCACGCGGTGCCGAACTGCGTTTGCTGCCTATTAATAAGGAAAGCGCCGGCGCCATGCCATTGCCGTGCTCATCCAGCAGTTCAAGGACGCGGCCCAGGTACTTTTCGTTGACCCAGTCGAGAACAAAACGATTCGGTGCGTAGACACGCAACTCGTCGCCTTCGGCTTCGACCTGTAGCGGGCGGATCCAAGTGTTGAATTGTTGGGCAGGCAGCTCATCGCGCAAAAGCTCCACGCACTGCTGCCAAAGTTCCACTGACACGGATATCCCCTAAGTTGAAAGCCGGTGAGGCAAAAACAAGCGGTCATTGTAGCGGCCAGACGCCCACTTATCCACATGCAGGTTGCGCACAGGGCATGAATTATCAACGCGTTAACTCTCAAAAAGAAGACCAACGGTATGTGCATAAGCTCTGTGGATAACCGCCCATGAGGGCACTGGACAAGTGGGGGCGAAACTCGGTGGATAACCTGCCTGTGGATAACTGACCTTTCCACACACAGCTTATCCGATAGCGCAGCACAGGCTGATCACCGTTTTCCACTGTAGTTGTCATTCTCTGTACATCACGGTTTTTAAGGGCTTAAGGCAGTTATCCACAGATGATCGCGTGCCTAGCTTTTACAAGCTTTACAGAAAAGCTTTAAATAATTCCCTTCTTTATTTCTATATCTAGCGAACGACCTGCGGACGAGCAAATCCTCTGGAGATCTATTTATAAGGAAACGTYGGTTGGAAATTGACCTAGAGGCTTGCTTTCTCTAGAATCCCCGGTCTCTTAAAACGGGGGCCATTCCGGCCCGTTGTGGACGAACCAGGTAACACGACAATGAAACGTACTTTCCAACCAAGCACTATCAAACGCGCTCGTACCCACGGTTTCCGTGCTCGCATGGCTACCAAGAACGGTCGTGCCGTCCTGTCGCGTCGTCGCGCCAAAGGTCGTGCGCGTCTGGCAGTTTGATAATCCGGCACTGGAGGTGAGTCAGGACTTCAGTCGGGATAAGCGTCTGCTTACTCCCCGGCATTTCAAGGCAGTCTTTGACTCCCCTACCGGCAAGGTTCCGGGGAAAAATCTCCTGCTCCTTGCGCGCAATAACGATCTTGATCACCCCCGTCTCGGGCTGGTTATCGGGAAAAAGAGCGTAAAGCTCTCCGTCGAGCGCAATCGCCTCAAACGTCTGATGCGCGAATCGTTTCGCCTGAACCAGGATTCACTGGTCGGTTGGGACATTGTTATCGTCGCGCGCAAAGGTTTGGGTGACGTAGAAAACCCCGAATTGATTCAGCATTTCGGCAAACTCTGGAAACGTCTGGCACGCAGCAAGCCGGTACCAGCAGTCAAAGCCGAAACTGTAGGGGTAGACAGTCCCGATGCGTAAACTGGCACTCGTTCCGATCCAGTTTTATCGCTATGCCATTAGTCCCCTGATGGCCAATCACTGTCGTTTCTACCCCAGTTGTTCCTGCTACGCGTTAGAAGCCATAGAAAATCATGGCCTTCTGCGCGGTGGCTGGCTGACCTTTCGTCGTTTAGGTCGCTGTCATCCGTGGAATCCCGGTGGTTATGACCCGGTTCCACCTATCCCTACCTCCCGTTCTTCTTCGATGGCCGAGTAATCATGGATATCAAACGCACGATCCTGATCGTCGCCCTGGCAATCGTGTCCTACGTTATGGTTCTTAAATGGAACCAGGACTATGGCCAGGCTGCCC
>NZ_JBFTMK010000418.1:0-5210 GCF_056396965.1 Pseudomonas sp. 05N434 | reverse complement strand
GCATGGCGGGCGTGGGTAGCTGCAATCGCTCCAGCAATGCCCGATAAGTCAGAAGATGGCGCTGACGGCGCGCCTGATCCAGTTCCCCCAGCAATCCATCCCAATGTTGACGACTGATGCGTACGCTCACGATTCATCCCTCCATCCTGGCACCGTCAACTCCCAGGCGAGGCTGCGGCGAATAGCAGCGTCGGGTTGACGCTCACCGCTTTCGATCAAGGCGAGATATGACGGGCTGATGCCTACCGTGCGGGCAAGCGCCTCAATGGCGATGCCCTTCCCTTCGCGCAAACTGCGTAGTTGATCCAGACCCGGAAGAGTCTGGTCTGATGTGGCCGCGGGACGCACTGTGGCTTCGCGCGGTGGTTGTTCGTTGATGCCTGCTGCTTTCAGTAGAGCCTGATACTGAGCCCATGGCAGAACCGCATATTCTGGTTCGCCTTCGCGTGTAATTATCTGAATATCCATGACTACCCCGTAGGACAACGACACGTAGCGAGTCGGCACTTTTCCTTAGAAGTGTAATCCTAACAGCGGCCAAGGTCGCGGGGGGTATGAATATGGATGATCCTGAATCGGTTCAGTTTTTTTTCGGGCCCTGAAGTTGCAGCTGTTCCGGGGTATCGGGCAGGCGTTCAACCACTGCGAGTTTTTCCGGCGCCTGACGCTTGCGCCAGGCGCGGAAGGCGTTGAGTTCGTCATCACGCCAGTAGGCCAGGCAGAGTGCCTGTAACAAGCGCAGATCGTCTTTAAGTTTGCCCAGACGATTACCTTGGCTCGCGCCTTTGCTGGCAACCGCGAACAGCAGGGTCGGCAAACGACCACGGGCGAGCAGGCGCCCGGCCATTGGCAGGAAGCGGGCGAAATTCCAGGGCATTTTCATCTTTTCCTCCCACTGAAATGTTATCCACACAAATTGTGGATAACCTTGTGAACAGAGCTGCATTTCACCGCTGGAAGCCCCGTTTCACAAGGGTCTTGCTCAGATCGGGCGTTTTTTACTCACATAAAAAAACCCAAGATTTCATTGACTTGGCGCACCGGTCCGTCTAGCTCGGGCACTCTCACTGGCTATGACTGCAGCGTACCGCATCCGTTCGCTTTGTTTACCTTCACCAAACCCCAGATGCAACAACGCCCCGCATAAGCGAGGCGTTGTTTTTTCGAGCAGACGCGGATTACTTGGCGTCGTCTTGTTTGGCTGGATCCTTGATGCCCAGCAGCTCCAGGTCGAATACCAGCACCGAGTTGGCTGGAATCGCCGGGCTAGGGCTTTGGGCGCCGTAAGCCAGGTCGCTAGGGATGTACAGTTTGTACTTCTCGCCAACGTGCATCAGTTGCAGGCCTTCGACCCAACCCGGAATCACACCGCTGACCGGCAGATCGATCGGGCTGCCGCGCTCGACGGAGCTGTCGAAAACGGTGCCGTTGGTCAGTTTACCGGTGTAGTGAACAGTCACTACGTCGGTCGGCTTAGGCTGTGCGCCATCGGCCTTCTTGACCACTTCGTATTGCAGGCCGGAAGCCGTGGTGACGACACCGGCTTTCTTGCCATTCTCTTCGAGGAATTTTTTGCCGGCGGCTGCCGACTCTTCGCTCATCTTGGCCAAACGCTCTTCGGCACGCTTCTGCAGCGCTGCGAAGGCTTCAACCAGTTCCTCATCCTTCAGTTTCTGTTCTTTCTTGCCGACGGCATCTTCGATGCCTTGGGCTACGGCTTTGGAGTCCAGATCATCCATGCCTTCCTGAGCCAGACTTTTGCCCATGTTCAGGCCAATGCCGTAGGAAGCTTTTTGCGCCGGGGTTTTCAGCTCTACGCTGGTCTGCGAATCACAACCCGCAAGTACCAGGCCAACCAGGGCCACCGCCGCCGCCAACCGATGCTGTTTCATGCTATTTCCTTGTTCATGCGCCTAAAGGGCAATCGAGTAAAGCCGCGAGCTTATCAGGCGGCCACGACCAATGGCTACCGGCATGAGAGCAGGAAACTTCCGATAAGTTCAGGTGTTTAAACGCATTTCGGGATTAGAACGATGAAGCTTCTGTCATCTGGCTCTCACAGCCCCCGATGCCGGTTCCCACAGCCCTTGGCGTAATGGCCTCTTGCCGCACTTCATCAGCTGAGGCATAAGAGAGCTACAAATTGACAAGGATGTTTATCGTGCGCCTCATAATCCGCTTGCTGATTCTGATCGCAGTACTACTGGGGCTGGGCCTCGCCGTGGTGCTGTACTACGTCGCCAACCCGAAATTACCGGCCTGGTCACCGGCGCAACAGGTGCATTACCTGGAGCAATGGAGCGCCGCAGACCGCCAGGCCTACTACTTCACGCCCCAAGGCACCCAGGTCAAAGGCTTGCGCTATGACTGGTTCAACGCGCTCGAACTGCCGTTCTCGCAAAAACGATTCGCCGCCCCCGAATACCTCGCACGCTTTGGTTTTCTGATCGATCCGAGCCAGAAAGCCACGCCAGACAACCCTGGCAACCTGCCCGTCGGTTTCGCCCGTCATCAGAATCCGGGCAGCCAGGAAGAGTTTCTGGACATCACCTGTTCCGCCTGCCACACCGGCGAATTGCGTTTCAACGGCCAGGCCGTGCGCATCGACGGTGGCTCGGCCCAGCATGTGTTGCCATCCAGCGTCCCGACCCTGCGCGGCGGCAGTTTCGGCCAGGCACTGGTGGCCAGCCTCGCCTCGACTTACTACAACCCGTGGAAATTCGAACGTTTCGCGCGCAATGTCCTGGGCCAGGACTATGACGCCCGGCATCAACAGCTACGCCAGGACTTCAAAAGCTCACTCGATACCTTCTTGAAAGTGGCCTGGAACGATACCCATCGCGGGCTCTACCCCACCGAAGAAGGCCCCGGCCGTACCGACGCCTTCGGGCGCATTGCCAACGCCAGCTTCGGCGACGCCATTTCGCCGGCCAACTACCGCGTGGCCAACGCGCCGGTGGACTACCCGCAACTGTGGGACATGTGGACCTTCGACTGGGTGCAGTGGAACGGTTCGGCGCAGCAACCGATGGCCCGTAACATCGGCGAGGCCCTGGGTGTCGGCGCCACGCTGAATTTCTTCGACGCCAGCGGGCAGCCCCTCAAGGGCGACGATCGCTACCCGTCCAGCGTCCGGGTGCGCGATCTGCACCGGATCGAACAAACCCTGCAACGACTCAAGCCGCCCGTCTGGCCGGAAGCCTTGCTGGGCTCCATCGACAAACCGTTGGCCGCAAAAGGCCGCGCACTATTCGCGGAAAACTGCGCTGGGTGCCACGTCCCCCGCGTCACCCAAAGCGACGGCAGACCGGTGCACCACCTGAACTTACTGCCCGTGGAGGTGATTGGCACAGACCCCGGCGCCGCCAACAATATTGCCGACCACCGCTTCGATCTGACAGCCCTGCAGTGGGATCCGGCAGAGCTTGCGCAACTGGACGTGCAATTGCATCCAAAACCCACGGAGCCCTTGGATTTGAGCCAGTTGTCAGTGGCCAAGGGGCTGGCCTACGTCACTGCTTTCGTGGGGAACCAGGCCTATCGCGCTGCCAATGTGACGCCGGCGGAGCGGCCGAACCTGGACGGTTTCGGCTTGCCTATCGGCGTCCAGGAATTACGCAGCTATAAGGCCCGGCCGCTGGCGGGCGTCTGGGCCACGCCGCCGTTTTTGCACAACGGTTCGGTGCCGAGCATTTATCAACTGCTCTCGCCCCAGGATGAACGTGCAACAACGTTCTACAAGGGCACCTTCGAATACGATCCCAAACACCTGGGCTATCGCACCGAAGCCTTCACCAACGGTTTTGTGTTCGACACGCGTATTACCGGCAATCACAACAGCGGCCACGAATTCCGCGACGGCGAGCGCGGTAATGGCGTGATCGGTCGCCTGCTGCAACCGCAGGAGCGCTGGGCGCTGCTGGAATACCTGAAAGTGTTGGGCGGCCCGCTGGAGTCGCAATTGCCAGACCACCTCATCAGTCAAAAGGATTGACCCATGCTGATCACGCTCTGGCTACGTCTGGGTGCCTTCCTTGGTAAAACCCTGCTTTGGATGTTGGGTTTGGGGGTCCTCGGCTGGGCGCTGACCATGGCATGRCTCGCCTGGCAACATCGCGGCCCGGTATCGGCTGAAGAACTGATTCCGGACGGCGAAGCGGCGATGACCCGGGACATCATCCAGACAGCGGTGCGGATCGTCGATCAACACCGCGAAAGTACTCGCTATCTGCGCGATGCTCACGCCAAGGCCCATGGTTGCGTGAAGGCCGAGGTTCAGGTGCTGCCGGATCTGGCGACGGCGTTGCGCCAAGGCGTGTTCAGCGAACCCGGCAAAACCTGGCAAGCGACGATGCGTCTGTCCAACGGCAATGCCTATCCGCAGTTCGACAGCATCCGCGATGCCCGGGGCATGGCGATCAAGTTGTTCGATGTGCCGGGTAAACAGTTGCTGAGTGATCGACAAGGGCGCAACGAGCAGGATTTCGTGATGTTCAACCATCCGAACTTCTTTGTCAGCGATGTCGCCGAGTATCGTCAGAATGTGGCCGCTCAGGCTGACGGCAAAACGATAATGGCGTTCTTCCCGGCTTGGGATCCGCGCACCTGGCAGGTTCGTCATCTGTTTATTGCGCTGGCGACACTCTCCCCTGCCCCGGCAAGCCCGACCCAGACCACCTACTTTTCGGTTTCGCCGTACAAGTTTGGTGAGGCCAACGTCAAATTCCGGGTGATACCGGATCCGGAGAGCTGCCCGACCTACACGCTGCCCACGCAAAATCAAAACCTGCCGAACTTCCTGCGCAGTGCGCTGAACCAGCAGCTGTCGACTGATCGGGTGCCGGCCTGTTTCGTTTTGCAGATCCAGCGTCAGGATCCGGGCCAATACATGCCGATCGAAGACACCAGCATCGAGTGGCGTGAACGAGACGCGCCCTTCGAAACCGTGGCCAGGATCAAGCTGCCCGCCCAGGATTTCGACACCCCGGCGCTGAACCTGCAATGCGACAACCTGTCGTTCAATCCATGGTTCGGCCTTGAAGCCCATCGGCCGATTGGTGGAATCAACCGGTTGCGCAAAGCGGTGTACGAGGCCGTTAGCGACTACCGACACAGCCGCAACGGCGAACAATAAGTAAGGCAGAAACGAAAAAAGCGACCCGAACAGGTCGCTTTCTTCAGTGAGTCCGGCAAAAAGCCAAATCCCAGAC
>NZ_JBFTMK010000417.1:0-7568 GCF_056396965.1 Pseudomonas sp. 05N434 | reverse complement strand
CGGCACCGTCTTCCAGGACCCACGCGTATTTTTCGTCAGAAAGCTTCGGACGCAGCTGTACGAAAACCTCCGCCAGATGCACGGCATCTTCGGCGGCGTAGCTGATCTGAGTCTCGGACAGTGGACGTTGCAGCCAGTCGGAACGGGTCTCGCCCTTGGGCAGGTCGATGCCGAGCACGTCCTGCACCAGCCGCGAATAGCCCATGGAGAAACCCAGGTTCAGGTAAGCAGCGGCCAGTTGGGTGTCGAACAGCGGCGCCGGCAGACTGCCGGTCAGGCGCAGCAGGACTTCGAGGTCTTCGCTGCACGCATGCACGACCTTGACCACGGCCGGGTTTTCCAGCAACGCGGCCAGGGGCTGCCAGTTGTCGATGGTCAGTGGGTCAATCAGGTAAGCGCGTACGCCATCGCCGACCTGCAGCAGACCTGCGATCGGGTAAAAGGTGTCGACCCGCATGAATTCGGTGTCGAGGGCAACGAATGGCAGCTGCTGCCACTCGGTGCAAAACTGACCGAGGCTATCGTTGTCGCGAATCCAGTGAATATCGATGGCCACACGGCTCTCCCTTGAAGAATGGCGCGCAGTATATATCGCCCCCGGCGATTTCCGCGCATCCACTGAACAAGAGCTTTAGCGAAAATACCTGCCGGACAGCAAGAATTGTCTGAAAGGCTAGCTGTCCTTACGCAACACGTAGAGCCGCATCCGCGTGCAACCCGGTACCAAGTCCTGATGACTGAGCAAGCAGAAACCCGCTTGCCTGAACTCGGCCTCAAGCTCGGCCTTGCTGGCCTGTGGCTGGGCCTGTGCGCCCTCCACGTCCGAACGCTCGAGCTTGAAACGCCCATCAACCCGCACCGCCACAATCACGGTATCGCGACTGACCCGGTGGAACTCGCCCAGCATGGACAATCGATGCTCGGGACAGGCGATGCGTTGAAACAGTTGCAGGCAAAAAATGCAGTCAACCGCATTCGCCGACAAGCCGATGGTGAAGGCAGAACTCTGAAAGGTCTTGATCCGTTTCAGCAGGTTCTGCGGATGGTGGGTGCTGGCGTGATCGAGCATGTCCTGAGACGGATCGGTCGCGAGAATCACCCGGTTCGCATGCTCGGCCAGAACTGGCCAGAAACGCCCGACCCCGCAGGCCACATCAAGAATCAATCCCGGTTCGCCAGCGACCTGAAGCGCGTTACGYACCAATTGCTCTTCGCRCCAGAACGTCAAACGCCCCGCCAGGCCGCGCGGTCGCGGCTGTTTACAGACGCGGGCGTGTTCCTGATCGTAGCGCCGGGCGAACTCAAGCTCGAAGGCGGATGGGGGCTGCGCGGACATGTGTAATGGCTCTTGTTGGATGTTCCAGGCGCCGCAGATTAGCGGTCGTTACGTGAAAAAAAGCTCGAGTCGCTCATTTTTTAGCCAGCACACCGTCGCCCATTGCGCCGCGGCATCCGGCGAACATATCCAGACCCGGGTTGTAGACCGTGCTGTTGACCTCCAGCAGACCGAGCATCGAATGGAACAGGTTGTCCTGGCTCAAGGGTTTTTCACGACTCAGTTGCAGGCAATGGGTGTCCACCGAGAACGACTTTTGATAGCTGTCGGAGAACCACGCCAGCATCGCTACATGTTTCTGTTGTTCCGGTGCGAGCATGTAAGGCGTGCCATGCAGGAACAGGTTGTATTCGCCCAGCGACTCGCCGTGGTCCGACAGATACAGCATCGCGGTATCGACTTTGCCCTGGTTGCTGCGCAACAGATCGATCAGGGTCGACAGCACGTGGTCGGTATACACCAGCGTATTGTCGTAGCCATTAACGATGCTTTCGCGGCTGCAATTGTTCAGCGCATTGCTTTCACACACAGGTGTGAAGTGTTCGTATTCTTTCGGGTAGCGCTTGAAGTATTCCGGACCGTGACTGCCCATTTGGTGCAGGACCAGCACGGTGTCTTTATTCAGCGTGTCGATGAAGTGCTGCATGCCTTGCAGGAGAATTTCATCGCGGCACTCGCTGTTGGCGCACAGCACAGGGTCTTTCAGGTCACTCACGTCATCGACAGTGACCCGATCGCAGGTGCCTTTGCAGCCCGACTGGTTATCGCGCCAGATGACCTCGAGACCGGCACGCTTGAGCACGTCCAGCAGRCCTTCCTGGTTCTTCGCCTTGCTGGCGTCGTAATCCTTGCGACCCATGTTGGAGAACATGCAGGGCACCGACACCGCCGTTTCCGTCCCGCACGAATGCACATCGGTGAAGGCAATCAGGCCGGATTCCTTACTCAGTTTCGGCGTGGTGTCGCGGTCATAACCCAGGATGCCGAAGTTCTCGGCCCGGGCACTTTCGCCCACCACCAGTAYCGTCAGGGATTTACGGTCGTGGGCCTGCCAGGCCGGTTTTTTCTGGGCATCTTCACCCAGTTTGGCGAAAGGTTGCCGTGCAGACACCACTTGCTCACGCAGATAACCGAACGAGGCACCGATGTAGTTGCTCGGCACCACCATCAGACGCAATTCATGGTGATTGCGAAACAACGACGACAGGCCTTGATAGTTGACCAATGCGACACCGCCGATCACCGCAACCGACGCGACACTCACCAGCACTTTACTTAATAACTCACGGTGCCAGCGACGATAATTAACCGGGATTTTCCACAACAACCACGACGGCAAGACGCCGAGCAGCACGATATAAACAAACAGTTTTAGCGAGAGTAAGTCGCGTACTTCCGTGGCATTGGTTTCGGCGAAGTTACGCAACATACCGGCGTCGATCAGCACGCCATATTGGCTCATGAAGTACGCCACACCGGCACTGATCAGAAAGATCAGCGTCAACACGGGTTTCATCACGGGTCGGAATGCCAGCAAGGTCAGCACAATGTTGAAGGCCGCCAGGATCATCAGCCCGAACGCGACACGCATGACGATGCCTTGACCGTCTGCTGCGGTGATATCGAAGAGGTGTTGCCAGAGAACTAAATTGAACCCTGCCAATAGAAAGGCACTGGAAACCAACGTCACCCATTCGGGGCGCACGGCTTTGAACTTCAACATGTGATCGGCTGTTCCTGAAAAGAAGTGCCCGCGGCAAATGTGAAAATTTCATTGACCGAGACGCCACAAATCTTAATCAGTCAACCATCAATATTTCGTGAAAAAGAAGCCAACGAATAGTTGGCTTCTGGTATTAGGCCAAAACTTCCAACACTGGCGACCCGTTTCAAGCCTGATGCAGATACCAGCGCCAGTCCTGCTCACCGACTTCGCCCATGAATTGCCGGTATTCGGCGCGTTTCACTGCCAGATAGACACCTAGAAACTCACTGCCGAATGCTTCCCCGGCCCAATTCGAGCCTTCCAGCGCTCGCAACGTGGTCAACCAGTCGGTCGGCAACAATTGCGCGGCCTGGGCGTAACCGTTGCCCTCCACCGGCGCCCCGGGGTCAAGTTGCTCGCGGATGCCGCGATGAATACCGGCCAGGATCGCCGCCGCCGCCAGATACGGGTTGGCGTCGGCACCACAAATACGGTGCTCGATATGCCGGGAGAATGCCGGCCCGCCGGGCACTCGCAAACTCACGGTGCGGTTGTCCACGCCCCAGGTAGCCGCCAGAGGGGCGTAGCTGTTGGTCTGGAAACGGCGGTACGAGTTGGCGTTCGGACAGAACAACAGCAATGCATCGAGCAATGTGGCGAGCATTCCGCCGACCGCGTGTTTGAGCAGCGGCGTGCCGTCCGGGGCCTCGCTGGCGAACAGGTTATTGCCGTCCTTGTCCGCCAGGCTGACATGCATGTGCATGCCGGTGCCGGCCAGGTCATCGAACGGCTTGGCCATGAAACAAGCCGTCATCCCGTGCTTTTGCGCCACGCCCTTGACCAGCCGCTTGTAGCGCACGGCTTCGTCCATCGCCTGCAAAGCGTCGGTGCGGTGTTCGAGGGTGATTTCCACTTGCCCCGGCGCGTATTCGGAAATCGCCGTGCGCGCCGGAATGCCCTGGAGCTTGCAGGCGCTGTAGAGGTCGGCCAGAAATGGCTCGATCTGTTCCAGTTCACGCAAGCCGTAGACCTGAGTCCCGCGTGGCCGCCCGCCATCGACATCCCGCGCCGGTTGCGGCCGACCGTTGCCGTCGCGCTGCTGATCCAGCAGATAGAACTCCAGCTCCGCCGCCATCACCGGGTAATAACCGTCGGCCTGCAAGCCTTCGATGACCTTGGCCAGCAGGTGCCGTGGGTCGGCGATGGTCGCGGGCATGCCCTCTTGCGGATGCATGCTGACCTGCACCGCCGCCGTGGGAATCAATCGCCACGGCATGCGCTGCAAACTGCCGCTGACGGGATAAGCGCGGCAATCGATATCACCGACGTCCCAGACCAGACCGGAGTTTTCCACGTCATCGCCATTGATGGTCAGTCCCAGGGTTCTGTTCAAGAAACGTCAGGGCTTGTTCTTTCGTAGCGAAGGATGTCGTGGCACAGCTCATGGGAGACCTCGTCTTTCCGCGTCAGGCAAACGCACAGGCGCCGCCGGTTTGATCCCGGCGCACAGCGCGGGACCTGTCAGAACAATCAGCGGGAGATGCAGGAATCCGGCGGGCGCGCGTGACGGCAGTGCCACAGCGCCCAGAAGGCCAGTTCGGAAGGGAGTGCGACTGGACAACCGTCCATAGGGAAGACCGCGATAAACAGATGAGCAGCAGCGTCACACGGGCGGTTAAGCCGTTAAATCGGGATTTGAAGAACCTTGGGTGTGGATTGGCTAAACAATCGATTATTCGCTAAAGGGGATTAGCCGAGCGGTACAGTTATTTAATTTCTAAATACTGCTCCAGACTTTCTGATTTGCCGCCTCCAGGGCTCGCGCGCCTAATCGGCTCCTTGTTCCTGAAGGTCCGATTATGGAAAACGTTCGAGCAACCTCCCGCCCTGCCCCCTGGCTGATGTTCAGCATCATTCTTGTCGCCCTGAATCTGCGTCCGTCCATGGCCGCTGTCGGCCCGTTGCTGTCAGCCATTCGCGGTGATATCCCGCTGAGTTTCAGCCTGGCCTCGCTGTTGACCATGCTGCCAGTCATGGCCATGGGACTGGCAATGTTCTTTGGTATCGGTATCAGTCAGCGCTTGGGCGAGCAGCGCACCGTCGTGCTGTCGCTGCTGATCATCGGCCTGGCCACGGTGTCGCGGTTATTCCTTGATTCGGCGGCGGAACTGATCCTGAGCGCCGTGCTGGCCGGCGTCGGCATTGCGCTGATTCAGGCGCTGATGCCGGCCCTGATCAAGTCCCGTTTCAGCGACAACGTTTCCGTGTGCATGGGTCTCTACGTGACGTCGATCACGGCCGGCGCGGCAATTGCGGCGTCATTCGCGCCGTTGGTGATGACCCGCACCGGCAGTTGGCGAGTGGGGTTGGCGATCTGGGCGGCACTGGCGCTGGCGGCGTTGCTGTTCTGGTGCGTTCAACGCACGGGAATGCCGACATTGGGGGAAAAGTCGTCCCGCAAAGAATCCTTTTTCCGCAGTTCCCGTGCCTGGTTACTCGCGATCTTCTTCGGCCTGGGCACGGCGTCCTACACCTGTGTCCTGGCCTGGCTGGCACCGTACTACGTGGAAAAAGGCTGGAGCGAACAACAGGCCGGCTTGTTACTGGGCTTTTTGACGGCCATGGAAGTGTTGTCGGGGCTACTGACGCCCGCCATCGCCAACCGCAGCCGTGACCGGCGCCTGGTGCTGGTGGTGTTACTGGCACTGATCATGGCCGGTTTTTGCGGTCTGATTCTGAGCCCGCAACACCTGAGCCTGCTGTGGCCGTGCCTGCTGGGACTGGGCATCGGCGGGCTGTTCCCGATGAGCCTGATCGTGTCGCTGGATCATCTGGACAATCCCCAACGCGCGGGTGGGTTGACCGCCTTCGTGCAAGGCATCGGTTACCTGATCGCCGGCCTCTCGCCGCTGATCGCCGGGATGATTCGCGATCAACTGGGCAGTTTCGAATGGGCCTGGTGGTCACTGATGGGCGTCATGGCACTGATGATTCTGATGGTTCTGCGCTTCGATCCGCGGCATTACGCCAAACACATTCATTAACCCGGAACCCCCACCATGAAACGCAAAGGTTTTGCTGCCGCTCACGTCGGCATGTTGCTCTGGGCGCTGTTGATTGCCGTCTCGTTTTCCGCGGCAGCCCAGGTCAGCCAGGCCATCGACCCGATTCTGCTGACCGGGTTGCGCTTGTTGTGTTGCGCCCTGGTGTTTTTACCCCTGCTGCTGTTCAAGGGCGATACCGCCATGACCGCCCGCGGCCTGCTCGGTCATGCCGTGCTCGGCATGCTGCTGGCGCTGTACTTCGGCTCGTTGTTCGAAGCACTGCGTTACACTTCGGCGGTGAACACCGGGACGATGTTCACTCTGGTGCCGTTGCTGACACTGCTGTTCGAAGCCATCCTGACACCCGACAGCCGCCTGAAACAGCGCGTGTTGCCCATGCTGGTTGCCGCGGCCGGCGCCATGCTGCTGGTATTGAAAGGCGCAGGCCCCGGCGAACTGCCGTCGCTGTACGCGGTATCGGTGTATGCGGTCGGTTGCCTGGCAATGGCGCTCTACTCGCCCCTGAGTCAACGGCTCAAGGCCAACAGCCTCAAGGGGCGCGGCCCGGTGGGCATGACTTTCTGGAACATGCTGTTCGGCGCACTGTTTCTATTGGCGTTTTGTGGATTCAGCGGCGGCTGGCGTTCGGCGTCGTTGCTGAGCGCGAGCGATCTCTGGTGGTTGATCTACCTGGCCCTGTTTGCCACCCTGGCGACTTTCTGGCTGCTGCATCGAGCCATTGGCGTGATCGCCCCTTCCTCAGTCATTTCCTACATCTACCTGAGCACCCTGTTCATCACATTGTTCCACTGGTTGTGGCTACGTCAGTCGCCACGCGCCCTGGAAATCATCGGCGCGTTGCTGGTGGGCGTCGGCATGTTGGCGCTGTTAATATCCAGCCGCGATGCGATGCCTGCACAGCAATCAGCGCTGAAGGCCTCTGGCCATGTTTCGGGCGATTGAATTCACAGGTCGTGTTCATAACACTATCTGTCCCACAACTGACCATGAAACATCCTACAAGGCATTCTCTTGGTACTATCGTTCCGCTAAGATCATTCGCACACGTTTGCGCACGGTCAGCGCAAGGAGCACAGCGAGACAGAACGGATGCTGAACAGTAACTTGCTTAGAAAGCTCGATATGCAAGACCTCATGGTGTTTGTTGCCGTGTATGAGCAAAGCAGCGTCACCGGTGTGTCGGAGGCACTTTGCGTCAGCCAGTCCACCGTGAGTTACTGCCTGAAAAAACTGCGCACCAGTTTCGAAGACGAGTTAYTCATCAATACCCGCACGGGTATGCGCCCCACCTACAAAGCCAGCACCATGTATGCCCATGTGCTGAAGATTCTCGAAAGCATCAACCTGTGTCACGCCGGGACACCAACGTTCGATCCGACCTTGCAACCAGTCACCTTCAATATCTGTGCGCCGGAGTACTTCGAGCAACTGATCCTGCCGCGCCTGTTGAAGAGCTTCGATT
>NZ_JBFTMK010000416.1:0-4535 GCF_056396965.1 Pseudomonas sp. 05N434 | reverse complement strand
GTGCAAGTCACTGTAGGCGAGCGTCGTGCTTCGCGTGTTACAGCTGCGCAAGCTGGCCACTTCGCTAAGGCGAACGTTGCCGCTGGTCGTACCGTAATGGAATTCCGCCTTGAAGAAGGCGAGTACCAGGCCGGCGATCTGATCAATGCTGAAATCTTCGCTGCTGGTCAACTGGTTGATGTAACCGGTCAGTCCAAAGGTAAAGGCTTCCAGGGTACGATCAAGCGTTGGAATTTCCGCGGGCAAGATAACACCCACGGTAACTCCGTATCCCACCGCGTTCCAGGCTCTATCGGCCAGTGCCAGACTCCTGGTCGTGTATTCAAGGGCAAAAAAATGTCCGGTCATATGGGCGCTGAGCGCGTGACCGTGCAGTCCCTCGAAGTAGTGCGCGTGGACGCTGAACGCAATCTGTTGTTGGTCAAGGGCGCTGTTCCTGGCGCTACTGGCGGCAACTTGGTTGTACGTCCAGCAGCCAAGGCTCGCGGTTAAGGGGAAGCTGACATGCAATTAAATGTAAATGACGCTCAAGCGATCGAAGTTTCCGAACTGACATTTGGCGGCGAATTCAACGAGACGCTGGTTCACCAAGCAGTCGTGGCCTACATGGCCGGCGGCCGTCAAGGTAGCAAGCAGCAAAAGACCCGTTCCGACGTTCGTGGTGGCGGTAAGCGCCCATGGCGTCAGAAAGGTACTGGCCGTGCTCGTGCCGGTACTATCCGTAGCCCAATCTGGCGTGGCGGCGGTACCACTTTCGCAGCTCGTCCTCAGGATCACTCCCAGAAGCTGAACAAGAAGATGTATCGCGCAGCAATGCGTTCCATCCTTGCTGAGCTGGTGCGTACTGATCGTCTGGTCGTGGTTCAGGATTTCGCTGTTGAAACGCCGAAAACCAAAGACCTGCTGGGCAAACTGAACAACATGAGCCTGACCGACGTTCTGATCGTGTCGGACGCTGTTGATCAGAACCTGTACCTGGCTGCTCGTAACCTGCCGCACGTTGATGTACGTGATGTGCAAGGTTCCGATCCAGTTAGTCTGATCGCATACGACAAGGTGTTGATCACCGTGTCGGCCGTGAAGAAATTCGAGGAGCTGCTGGGATGAACCAGGAACGCGTATTTAAAGTTCTGCTTGGCCCGCACGTTTCCGAGAAGGCTACGGTTCTGGCAGACAAGAAAGGCCAGTTCGTTTTCAAGGTTGCCACTGACGCAACCAAGCTGGAAATCAAGAAGGCCGTCGAAAGCCTGTTCAGCGTGAAAGTAGAGCGTGTTACTACCCTGAATGTTCTGGGTAAGAGCAAGCGCACTGCTCGCGGTCTGGGCAAGCGTAATGACTGGAAGAAGGCAGTTATCTCCCTTCAGCCAGGCCAAGATCTCGATTTCAGCAGCAGTGCTGAGTAAGGAAGGGGTGCATCATGGCAATCGTTAAATGCAAACCGACTTCCCCTGGCCGCCGTTTTGTGGTCAAGGTGGTCAACCAGGAGCTGCATAAAGGCGCTCCTCACGCACCGCTGCTCGAGAAAAAATCGAAGTCTGGTGGTCGTAACAACAATGGTCGTATTACCACTCGTCACATCGGTGGTGGCCATAAGCAGCATTATCGTCTGGTCGATTTCCGTCGCAACGACAAAGATGGCATCGCTGCCACTGTTGAGCGTATCGAATACGATCCAAACCGTACTGCTCACATCGCTCTGCTGCTGTACGCAGATGGCGAGCGTCGCTACATCATCGCGCCTAAAGGCGTGAGTGCTGGCGACCAGCTGATCGCAGGTGCTCTGGCACCGATCAAGCCGGGCAACGCTCTGCAACTGCGTAACATTCCAGTTGGTAGCACCGTACACGGCATCGAATTGAAGCCAGGTAAAGGCGCGCAAATCGCTCGTTCCGCTGGTGCTTCGGCTCAGCTGATCGCTCGTGAAGGTGTCTACGTGACCCTGCGTCTGCGTTCTGGTGAGATGCGTAAAGTGCTGGCTGAATGCCGCGCGACCCTGGGCGAAGTCTCGAACTCCGAGCACAGCCTGCGTTCGCTGGGTAAAGCTGGTGCCAAACGCTGGCGTGGCGTTCGCCCAACCGTTCGTGGTGTTGCCATGAACCCGGTTGACCACCCACATGGTGGTGGTKAAGGTCGTACCTCTGGTGGTCGTCATCCGGTATCGCCATGGGGCTTCCCGACTAAGGGCGCGAAGACTCGTGGTAATAAGCGTACCGACAAAATGATCGTCCGTCGTCGCAAGTAAATAGAGGGATACGACAGTGCCACGTTCTCTGAAAAAAGGTCCTTTTATCGATCTTCACCTACTGAAGAAGATCGAAGTGGCGGCGGAAAAGAACGATCGCAAACCAGTTAAAACCTGGTCGCGTCGCTCGATGATCCTGCCACAAATGGTCGGTCTGACCATCGCAGTACACAACGGTCGTCAACACGTCCCAGTTCTCGTTAACGAAGACATGGTCGGCCACAAACTGGGCGAGTTCGCCGGTACCCGCACATATCGTGGGCACGTGGCAGACAAGAAAGCCAAGCGTTAAGGGGTTAGGAAATGGAAGTAGCCGCTAAGTTGTCGGGCGCTCGAATCTCCGCCCAGAAAGCCCGCTTGGTCGCCGACCAGATCCGCGGGAAGAAGGTGGGCGAAGCGCTCAACCTGTTGGCTTTCAGCAGTAAGAAAGCCGCCGAGATCATGAAGAAAGTGCTGGAGTCGGCCGTAGCCAACGCCGAGCATAACGAAGGCGCAGACGTTGATGACCTTAAGGTCAGCACCGTTTTCGTCAACGAAGGGCGTTCGCTGAAGCGCATCATGCCACGTGCCAAAGGCCGTGCTGATCGCATCGTCAAGCGGTCTTGCCATATCACTGTCAAGGTTGCTGACAAGTAACGGAGTCGAAGAGATGGGTCAGAAAGTACATCCCATTGGCATTCGCCTGGGAATCGTCAAGGAGCACACCTCCGTCTGGTACGCAGACGGTCGGACTTATGCGGACTACTTGTTCGCTGATCTGAAGGTGCGTGAGTATCTCCAAGACAAACTAAAAAGCGCGTCCGTAAGCCGTATCGATATCCATCGTCCGGCCCAAACTGCACGTATCACCATCCACACCGCTCGTCCAGGTATCGTTATCGGGAAGAAAGGTGAAGATGTTGAGAAACTGCGTCAGGACCTGACCAAGCAAATGGGTGTGCCTGTGCACATCAATATCGAAGAGATCCGCAAGCCGGAGCTCGACGGTATGCTGGTTGCGCAGAGCGTAGCTCAGCAGCTGGAGCGTCGCGTAATGTTCCGTCGCGCTATGAAGCGCGCTGTTCAGAACGCCATGCGCATTGGTGCCAAAGGCATCAAAATCCAAGTGAGCGGTCGTCTCGGCGGTGCTGAAATCGCACGTACTGAATGGTATCGCGAAGGTCGTGTGCCTCTGCACACCCTGCGTGCCGACATCGACTATGCCAACTACGAAGCTCACACCACTTATGGTGTGATCGGTGTAAAGGTTTGGATCTTCAAAGGCGAAGTAATTGGTGGTCGCCAAGAAGAACTGAAACCACAAGCACCAGCGCCTCGTAAAAAAGCTGCTAAGTAAGGGGTACGCCAAATGTTGCAACCAAAGCGTACGAAGTTCCGCAAGCAAATGACTGGTCACAACCGTGGCCTGGCATTGCGCGGTAGCAAAGTCAGCTTCGGCGAGTTCGCGCTGAAGTCTGTTGCTCGTGGTCGTCTCACCGCTCGTCAGATCGAGTCAGCGCGTCGTGCACTGACCCGTCACGTTAAACGTGGCGGCAAGATCTGGATCCGTGTATTCCCGGACAAGCCTATTTCCAAAAAGCCACTCGAAGTTCGGATGGGTAAAGGTAAGGGTAACGTGGAATACTGGGTTGCCCAGATTCAGCCAGGCAAAGTCCTGTATGAAATCGAGGGTGTTTCTGAAGAGCTGGCGCGTGAGGCTTTCGCCCTGGCTGCTGCAAAGCTGCCGCTCGCCACCTCCTTTGTTAAACGGACGGTGATGTGATGAAAGCGAATGAACTTCGTGAAAAATCCGCACAGCAGCTGAACGAGCAACTGCTCGGCCTGCTGCGCGACCAGTTCAATCTGCGTATGCAGAAAGCAACTGGCCAGTTGGGGCAGTCTCATCTGCTCTCGCAAGTTAAGCGTGACATCGCTCGCGTGAAGACTGTGCTCAACCAGCAGGCAGGTAAGTAATCATGGCTGAAGCCGAAAAAACTGTCCGTACGCTGACTGGCCGTGTTGTCAGCGACAAGATGGACAAAACCATCACCGTTCTGATCGAGCGTCGCGTTAAGCACCCGATCTACGGTAAATACGTTAAGCGTTCGACTAAGCTGCACGCGCACGACGAAACCAATCAGTGCCACATCGGCGACAAAGTCACTATTCGTGAAACTCGTCCTTTGGCCAAGACCAAGTCTTGGGCGCTGGTTGATGTTCTCGAACGCGCTGTGGAAGTCTAAGGACTAGGGGTCGGAGAAATTATATGATTCAGACTCAATCCATGCTCGATGTGGCCGATAACAGCGGCGCT
>NZ_JBFTMK010000415.1:0-4558 GCF_056396965.1 Pseudomonas sp. 05N434 | reverse complement strand
GGATTCAGGGAGCGTCATGGGGCATCCGTCCGTCAAAGATCGTATCGAACACACCCGGTTCGCCACGCCTTGGGTGCCCGAGCCGGTTGAGACAACGCTCAAGGTTCGATACGCGGTTTCTCTGCTGATTTCGGTGTGCCTGTCCTTGATGGCCATTGTGATCGGTGAAAGCTGGAACTCGCGTCAGTACCATCTGCGTGAGAGCGAAGTGGCGATGTCCAACCTGGCGCAAACCCTGGCCTCGCAGGCGCAGGCATCGATCAAACAGGCCGACACGCTACTGTTCTCCCTGGTGGACCGCCTCGAAATCGATGGCATGCAACCGGAAAAATTTCCCCGACTGCAACGTTTGCTCCAGGCTCAGCGCAGTGAGTTGGTACAGATCCATGGGCTGTTCGTGTTCGATGAAGAAGGACGCTGGCTCGCCAACGCCATTAACGTCATACCGCCCAATGCCAATAATTCCGACCGTGAATATTTCATCTACCACCGTGATCATCCCGACCGCGGCCCTCATATCGGTCCGTCGATAAAAAGTCGCTCGACCGGTGAGTGGATCATGACCGTGTCACGCCGGATCAATCACCCTGATGGCCGGTTTGCCGGCGTGGTG
The DNA here is from genome assembly GCF_056396965.1 of Pseudomonas sp. 05N434. Taxonomy (NCBI): domain Bacteria; kingdom Pseudomonadati; phylum Pseudomonadota; class Gammaproteobacteria; order Pseudomonadales; family Pseudomonadaceae; genus Pseudomonas; species Pseudomonas sp. 05N434. The sequence goes on along the minus strand of NZ_JBFTMK010000415.1, from coordinate 3,945 downwards.
GTGGCTTCGATCTACCTCAAGCATTTCCTGGATTTGTACAACAGCATCGACATGGGCAATAACGGCGTGATCAACCTGATCTCCGATGACGCCACCATCGTCGTTCGGCGCCCGTTCAACGAAGCCGATATCGGCACCAGTGTTGCCAAAGGGCCGCTGTTTACCCAGCTGTTGCCCAAGGGCGATTCCGGTACGGCAACGGTCAGGTCCTTTGTCGACGGGGTGGTGCGGGTCGTGGGGTTTCGACGGGTCGAGGGGTATCCGCTTGTCGTCTTTGCCGGGCTCGACAAGGATGAAGTCCTGGCCAGTTGGCGGCAGGAATCAATATTCAGTGCGGGCATCGTCCTGTTGCTGCTGGGGTTTCTGGGGGCTCTCGGTTATCGCCTGATCCGCCTCATGAAGCAGCAGAATCATATTCAGAACAATCTGTTGGAGACTCAGGACAAACTCATTGAGGTCAACCGCAGCCTGGAGTTGCTGGCGCTGGAGGATGCACTGACCGGGCTTTCCAACCGGCGTCAATTCGACCTGTTCATTCTCGCGGAAATGGGCCGCGCCAGGCGTAGCCAGACCCATCTTGCGCTGCTGATGATCGATGTCGACCACTTCAAGAGCTTCAATGATCACTACGGTCATTTGGCGGGCGATGAGTGTTTGCGCAAAATCAGCACGATCATCACCGAAAACATCAAGCGCCCCGGCGATCTCGCGGCTCGCTTCGGTGGTGAGGAGTTTACGGTGGTGCTGCCCGGTACCGACTACGTGGGGGCGTTTCTGGTAGCGGAAAACATCCGCCGTGCGGTTCAGCAGGCCGGCATCGAGCACGTTGGGGGCGTGGAAGGCGTGGTCACAGTCAGCGTGGGTGTCTGCGCCTACGACCCGGCCTCGCAAGCCCAGCCCGACGACATTGTCGGCGCCGCGGACAAGGCGCTGTATGTGGCCAAGGCCAGTGGCCGGAACATGAGTGTTATCGCCAACTGAGTTCAACCGGACCGGTGGTTACTGCCTGAACGGGTCGGATGCTTCCATTGCCGGAACAGCCGCGCATAGATCAGCACGTTGAGCGCCAACACCACGCTGCCCAGTGCCAGTTGAATCGTGGGCGTCAGCCCGGCCGGGTAAATAATCGGCCACACGTAATGCTCGATAAAACCGCCACCGTAACCGGTTTGCCCGGCCGCGTGGCGCATGCGGTTTTCCCATTCGGTGAGTGGGCACGCCAGGTGGAAGATTTCCACGATCACACCCCATGCAGCGGCGGGCAGGTGCCACCAGATCAGGTGGCGCCATTTGAGCACCAGCAGCCCGCCGAACAGCACGAACAGAATGAACAACAAGTGAGACAGCACCAGCCCGTCGGCGGCGATTCGGTAAAGCATGTCGATTCCCTGACGTGTTGGGTGAATCGCTCCATGGTACTCGGGCTGGACGCTTGTGCTCTATCGATTGCCGCCTTCAAGCGCTGTCAGTACTTCTTTCAAACGCACCGTCGTGCTTTCACTGCTGCGTTGCATCGGCGCTCGCAGCTCGTCGCGGATAAATCCTTCAAGGGCCAGGGCAGTTTTCACCGGGGCGGGATTGGGCTCGATGAACAGGCTGTGGATCAGTGGCAGCAACTGGAAGAAGGTCGTTCGGCCGGCCGCTAAGCGGTTGTCGCGAAGCTGTTGATACAGCGTCACGAACAGCTCGGGATGAACATGGGCCGAGGCGGCAATTGCGCCTTTGGCCCCCAGGCATAGCGCGCCGAAGATCTGATTATCTTCGCCGCACAGCACGTCGACGTTACCGCTGGAGAGCAGTGCCAAGGTGTTGGCTGGGTTGCCGCCGCAGTCCTTGATCGCGACGATCCGCTCATGGGCGACGATCCGGAGCAGGGTCGCCTGCTCGAAGGCTATGCCGGAGCGATAGGGGATGTCGTAGAGAATAATCGGGGCGCTGGACGCATCGGCGACGGTCTTGAAAAAGGCTTCGAGGCCGGCCTGGGAAGGGCGGATGTAGTAGGGCGGCGGCACCAGCAAGCCCGCCAGGGGACGCTTCAGGATTTCGCTTTGAAATTGCAGCAACTCGGTGAGGTTGTTGCCGGCCAGGCCCATGACCACGCGTTCTGGTGGAACCTGTTCCAGCACCGCATCGAGCACCGCCAGTTGTTCATGTTTGGCCAGCGCCGCGGCTTCCCCGGTGGTGCCGCAGACCACTATGCCATCGACGCCTTTTTCCAGCAGATGACTGACCAGCCGCCGCAATCCGGCGAAGTCGATCGCGCCATTGTGAAACGGCGTAACGATGGGAACCCAGATACCTTGAAACGATGACATGCACTTTCTCCTGAAGGTTGACCGATTTCGTCACCGTCAGAAGCGTAGAAGGAAGTCAGCAAGAGGAGGGGTGTCCGTCGCGCTCAATGTCCTGTCAGCTCATCTGACGGGACAGCGCGCCCCGGTCACATGAGCGACTGTTTCTTCGATTTAGGGGCGTGCGCAACGCAACCTTGCGCCTTGGCAATCAAGCCAATGACGACAGTGTTGAGGTTGAAGGTTGCGGACATGGTTGCTTACACCCTGAATGAGGCGCCAGTTTTAAAAGCCGACGGGGTATTTGTCAATCGTGAAGTCGTTGCAAGTGCGCAAGATTGTTCAAGCCATCGGCCATGACTGCTGGCACAGTCTGAAGACTTTTCCTGGTTGTAGAGCGTTATGTCCAACTCATTCATGCCGCGTACTGCATTCCTTCGTGGCGCCGCGGCCATCATGCCGTTGTCCCTGGCGACCGCGCCCTGGGGGTTGCTGGCCGGTTCCATGGCCATCGAGGCCAACCTCACGCCCCTGCAAGGCCAGGGGCTGTCGAGCATCGTGTTTGCCGGCGCGGCGCAATTGGTCGCCATCGGCATGCTCAAGGGCGGCGCCGGGGTCTTTTCGATTCTGTTGACCACGTTGCTGCTGACCTCCCAGCATTTGCTGTACGGAATGAGCATGCGTTCGGTGATTTCCCCGTTGCCGGGCCGCTGGCGTATCGGGCTGGGCTTTTTGCTCACCGACGAGTTGTTCGCCCTGACCAGTCAGCATGACAAACAGCAGTTCAACCGCTGGTACGCCCTCGGCGTGGGCCTGACGTTTTACATCGCATGGAACCTCTTCACCCTGGCSGGSATTGTGCTGGGCAGCAGCATTCCGGGCCTYGAACRCCTGGGSCTGGATTTYTCCATCGCSGCSACRTTTATCGCSTTGATCACGCCGGTGGTGCGCAACGTTCCGACGGTGGTCTGCGTGGCGGTCTCGCTGTTCTGTTCGGTGCTGTTCAGCTATTGGCAATGGGGCTCGGCGCTGGTGCTGTCGGGGTTGGCGGGCATGACGGCGGGCTTTATCTGCAACAAACTCTACGTGGGGCGCACATGATGGTCTGGGCTGTGATTATCGGGATGGGCCTGCTGGTGTTCCTGAACCGCTACGTCTTTCTCGAACCTCGGCTGCCGGTGCGCTTGAGCAGCAATGCCCGGCAGTTCCTCGGTTTTGCGGTGCCGGGCATGCTCACCGCGATCTGCGGGCCGATTGTGTTCATGCCCGACAAACAGTTGAACCTGCAGTGGGACAACCCCTACCTGATCAGTTCGCTGGTGGCCGTGGGCCTGGTGCTTTACACCCGCAATACTCTGCTCAGCATGTTGTTGAGCATGGGCTTTTTCTTTTTGCTGCGCTGGTGGCTCTGAGTCGTCCGAGGCGAAACTGTTCTACGCTTAACGGATGATCCCTTGAGGACGGGAGGTGGACATGGCCACTGAACCAAAGCGTCCGGACCTGGATGATGAGACCGATGAACCGACGGAGGAAGAAATCGAGCGGCAGAAGCGTTCGACGCCGGACTGGAAGCACCCCGACGACGGCAAAGAGCTGTCGGACCGCGACCAGGAACACCCGCTGAAGCCCTGATCGGTTTGCACATCCCCAAAGC
>NZ_JBFTMK010000414.1:0-7233 GCF_056396965.1 Pseudomonas sp. 05N434 | reverse complement strand
GAGGTGTTCATCTGGGGATTGGCGCGCAGCGCCGTTCGACGCAGTCGAACACATCGCATGTAGGTTGAAGCGAAGCCAACCGTAGGGCGATGCCCCCAGATGGATACCGGAGCGAAGGAACCCCGAGCCTTAGCGAGGGGCCGGACGCTTGGGGCGAGCGTTTTTTGCTTCCTTTTTTAGGCGCTTGTAAAAAAGGGAGTCGCCGTAAGGGCGAAACCATAAGCCGCCGTTACCGCAGAAATGGATATGTACACCACCAACAAGAACATGGTCGGCCCGAAGGCCGCCAAGATCAAACCGGTTCTTTTTTCACTCTGAACCAAGCCGCATACAACGCCGGCAAGAACAGCAACGTCAACGCCGTAGCCACAATCAGCCCGCCCATGATCGCCACCGCCATCGGCCCGAAAAACACACTGCGCGATAATGGAATCATCGCCAGCACCGCCGCCAGCGCGGTCAACACAATCGGCCGGAAACGTCGCACCGTCGCCTCGATGATCGCCTGCCAGGGCTTGAGCCCGGCAGCGATGTCCTGCTCGATCTGATCCACCAGAATCACCGAGTTACGCATGATCATCCCGGACAGCGCGATGGTCCCGAGCATGGCGACGAAACCGAACGGCTGACGGAACACCATCAGGAACAGCGTCACCCCGATCAACCCCAGCGGCGCTGTCAGAAACACCATGGCAGTGCGTGAGAAACTGCGCAGTTGCAGCATCAGCAACGTCAGCACCACCACGATGAACAGCGGCACGCCGGCCTTCACCGAGTTCTGCCCACGGGCCGAGTCTTCCACCGTACCGCCGACTTCCAGCAGATAGCCGTCCGGCAGTTCGGCGCGGATCGGATCGAGGGTCGGCATGATTTGCTGCACCAGTGTCGCCGGTTGTTCCTTGCCGTAGATGTCGGCGCGAACCGTCACGTTGGRCAGACGGTTACGGTGCCAGATGATGCCTTCTTCGAAGCCGTATTCCAGCGTGGCAATCTGCGACAGCGCCACGCTGCGACCGTTGTCGGTCGGCACGGCCAGGCTCGGCAGCAATGCCAGTTCAGTGCGCTCATGCACCGTGCCGCGCAGCAGGATCTCGATCAATTCGTTGTCTTCGCGGTACTGACTGACACTGGAGCCGGTCAGCGAGCTTCGCAGGAACCCCGAGAGGTTCGCCGTGCTCACGCCCAGCGCCCGCGCGCGATTCTGATCGACGTTCAGGTACACGACTTTGCTCGGCTCTTCCCAATCCAGATGCACGTTGGCCACGTGTGGGTTCTCGCGAACCTTGGCCGCGACTTTACGCGCCAGGGCGCGGACGTCCGCAATGTTCTCACCGGTGACCCGGAACTGCACCGGATAGCCAACCGGCGGGCCGTTTTCCAGACGCGTGACCCGCGAGCGCAGGGCCGGGAATTGTTCATTGAGGGTTTCGATCAGCCAAGTGCGCAGGGCTTCGCGGTCTTCGATGGTTTTGGCCAGGACAACAAATTGCGCAAAGCTTGCAGCCGGAAGTTGCTGGTCCAGCGGCAGGTAGAAACGCGGCGAACCGGTGCCGACATAAGCCACATAGTTGTCGATCCCGGCGTGATCCTTGAGCAGGCCTTCGAGACGCTTGACCTCCTCGGCGGTGTTGCTCAGGGAGGCACCTTCGGCGAGTTTCAGATCAACCATCAATTCCAGTCGCCCCGATGCCGGGAAGAACTGCTGCGGCACGAAACGGAACAGCACCACGGACGCGACGAACATCACGATGGTCAGCACGATCACCGTTTTGCGTCGGCGCACGCACCACTCCACCAGCCGTCTGACGCGCTGATAGAACGGCGTGCCGTAAGGGTCGGGTTGGCCGTCGCCAGTGCCGTGTTTGGCGGCGTGAATTTTCGCCAGGTCCGGCAGAAGTTTCTCCCCCAGATAAGGCACAAAAACCACGGCGGCCACCCACGACGCCAGTAGCGCGATGGTCACCACCTGGAAGATCGAGCGGGTGTACTCGCCGGTGCCCGATTGCGCGGTGGCGATCGGCAGGAAACCGGCGGCGGTGATCAACGTACCGGTGAGCATCGGGAACGCGGTGCTGGTCCAGGCATAGCTGGCGGCCTTGATCCGGTCGAAGCCCTGCTCCATTTTGATCGCCATCATTTCCACGGCGATGATCGCATCATCCACCAGCAAGCCCAGCGCCAGCACCAGCGCGCCGAGGGAAATCTTGTGCAGGCCTATCCCTAAGTAATACATGCAGGCGAACGTCATCGCCAACACCAACGGTATCGCCAGCGCTACGACCATGCCGGTGCGCACGCCGAGGGAGAAGAAGCTCACCAGCAACACAATCGCCAGGGCCTCCACCAGCACCTGAACGAACTCGCCCACACCGGTTTTCACCGCGGCGGGTTGATCGGAGACTTTGCGCAACTGCATGCCAGCCGGCAGGTTTTGCTGAATCCGGGCGAACTCGATTTCCAGCGCCTTGCCCAATACCAGAATATCGCCACCGTCCTTCATGGCCACCGCCAGACCGATGGCGTCTTCAGCCATGAAGCGCATGCGCGGCGCCGGTGGATCGTTGAAGCCACGACGAACGTCCGCCACATCACCGATGCGGAACGTGCGATCTGCAACGCGGATCGGGAAGTTCTTGATCTCGTCGACCGTCTTCCTTGAGCACTGCGTAATCAAAGCCCTCGCCGGTCAGGGCGTAGATGTTGCCGAACGTGGTGCCGAATTCATCGTTGAAAAACGGGCCCTGGATACCCGGTGGCAGGGTCTGGCGAATATCGCCGATCTTCTTGCGGACCTGATACCAGAGGTCCGGGATATCCACCGAATGCATGGAATCGCGCGCCATGAACGTCACCTGGGACTCGCCCGGGCGGGAGAACGAGGTGATCCGTTCGTACTCCCCGGTTTCCATCAGTTTCTTTTCAATACGCTCGGTGACCTGGCGCGAAACTTCCTCGGCCGTGGCCCCCGGCCAGTTGGTACGAATTACCATGGCCTTGAAGGTGAACGGCGGGTCTTCGCTTTGGCCAAGCTTGGTGTAGGACAACGCCCCGACCACAGCCAGCAGGAGCATCAGGAACAGTACGATCTGGCGGTTACGCAGCGCCCATTCGGATAGATTGAAACCCATCGGGGATTACTCCTTGTGCGCCAGATTGACCACGCGATTGGAGCGATCCACCGGGCGCACTTGCTGCCCGTCGTGAAGCACATGAACACCGGCCGCCACCACCCAGTCGCTGGCGTTCAGTCCCTCGAGCACCGGCACGGTTTTCTCGCCAAATGCACCGACCCGCACCGGGACTTTTTTCAAGGTGTTGTTGGCGCCGACCACCCACACGTAGGTGGCGCCGTTTTCTGCGGTGAGGGCCGACAGCGGCACTGACAACGGCACCACTTCGGCAGTCTGGATGAACACCCGGGCGCTCTGGCCGAGTTCGGCGGGAACCTTGCCGGCGGTAAAAGCGATACGGGCGGCAAAAGTGCGGGATTTGGGATCGGCGGCAGGCGACAACTCACGGATCTGCCCAGGGAAACGCTGATCGGGTTGGGTCCAGAGCTCCACCGAGACCGGCTGACCGACCTTGAAGCGGCCGAAGCTCTGCTCCGGCAGGCTGATCAACACTTCGCGCTCGCCATCGGTGGCCAGGGTAAACACGGTTTGCCCGGCCGCCACCACTTGCCCGACTTCAACCGCGCGCTTGGCCACCACGCCATCCTGCGGCGCACGCAGCACCGCGTAACTGGCCTGATTGGTCGAAACGTTGAATTCGGCTTTGATTTGCTTGAGGCGGGCCTCACCGGAGCGATAGAGGTTTTCCGCGTTGTCGTACTGCGAACGGCTGACCATCTGCCGCTCCATCAGGGTCTTGTAGCGATCACGCTCGGCGCGCACCAGGTTCAGATTGGCTTCGGCAGCCGCGACCTGGGCACGGGTGGCTTCCAGTTGCAGGCGCACGTCCTGAGGATCGAGTTCCGCCAGGGGTTGGTCAGCCTTGACCCGCTGCCCTTCTTCGACCAGTCGTCGGCTGACTTTGCCGCCAATCCGGAAGGCAAGGTCCGGCTCATAACGCGCGCGAACTTCGCCGGGATAGCTTTCCATTGCCTGGGCCGAGGGCTCTGGCTGCACCACCATGGCCGGGCGCACGCTGACCGGAGGGGCTTCTTCATGGCCACATGCCGACAATAGAAAAGCCAGACTGACCGGCAACGCGAGGGGCAAGGCAAAGCGCAGCATGGTGAACGACCTTTCGCTAATGGGGCTTGAAATAATTATACTGACCAGTATGTTATTAATAGCAAACTCACCAGTCCAGTATTAAAAGCGAAGAATGTCAGACAATCTTTCCACCCCCAGCGGTCCGGGCCGTCCCAAGGATCTGGCCAAGCGCCGGGCAATCCTCGACGCGGCGAAAATCCTGTTTTTGAGTAAGGGATACGCCAACACCAGCATGGATGCCGTAGCGACTGAGGCCGGCGTGTCGAAGCTGACGGTCTACAGCCATTTCAACGACAAGGAGACGCTGTTCTCTTCCGCTGTCGTGGCCAAATGCGAGGAGCAATTGCCTCCGCTGGTTTTTGAATTGCCGGACGGCGTCGCCGTGGAAACCGTGCTGCTGAACATCGCACACGGCTTTCATCAACTGATCAACAGCGACGAATCGGTGAACCTGCACCGGCTGATGATGACGCTGGGCAGCCAGGACCCGAAACTCGCACAGATCTTCTTCGAGGCCGGGCCGGAACGCGTGCTGCACGGCATGGAGCGTTTGCTGAGCAAGATCGATCAGAGTGGCGTGTTGAGCATCGACAAACCGCGCAATGCCGCCGAGCACTTCTTCTGCCTGCTCAAGGGCGCGGGGAATTTCCGCTTGCTGTATGGCTGCGGCGAACCGGTAACCGGGGATGCGGCCGAAGCCCATGTGCAGGAAGTGGTGGGATTGTTTATGCGGGCGTATCGGCCGGAGTCGGCCTGATAGATATTTGGCGTGATGATCGTCCCCACGCTGCGTGGGAACGATCAGTGAAGGCGACTCGATCTTAAGACTTGAGCGCTTTCTTCGGATAAATGTCATACCGGCTGGACTTGCCGTCCAGCGCATGGCTTGGCTTCGGCCCATCGATGCACGGCGCCTTGCGCGGGCGTTTGACCACCACCCGGTGGCTGGCCAGGGCTAAGGCCGCTGCGAGCAGGGCCGGCGCATCCGGATCATCGCCGACCAGCGGCCGGAACAGGCGCATTTCCTTCTTCACCAACGCGGTTTTCTCTCGATGGGGAAACATCGGGTCGAGGTAGATCACCTGCGGCGGCTCGCCTTCCCAGTTGCGCATCACCTCGATCGAATTGCCCTTGAGCAAACGCATACGCGCCACGATCGGCGCTACGTCGAAATCTTCCGCGCCGCGTGCCAGACCATCTTCAAGCAAGGCGCCGATCAGCGGCTGGCGCTCGATCAGGCTCATCTCGCAGCCCAGGCTGGCCAGCACGAACGCGTCCTTGCCCAGCCCGGCCGTGGCGTCCAGCACCCGTGGCCGCACGCCTTGGGCGATGCCGACCGCCTTGGCGATCATCTGACCGCTGCCGCCGCCGTACAACCGACGATGGGCCGCGCCACCCTCGACGAAGTCGACCCGCACCGGCCCCGGTGCATCCGGCCCCAGTTGTTGCAGTTGCAAACCCTGCTCACCCACCTGCAAGGCAAACTCGCCGTCATCCACCTGCAACGGCAAACCCAGGCGCTCGGCCCATTGCTCGGCCTGTGGCTGGAACGTCGCGCCCAAGGCTTCGACATGGATGCGGCAGGCCGCAGGTTGCTCAATCATGGGAAAACACGCTCAAAAAATTAATGATCGGCAAAAACGGCCGATAACCAAACTATCGAGCATTTTGCCAGAGCTGAGCGTCGACCGAGAAAAATGTCAGGCATTCAACGCACATCGATAGGTTACATCTCGCCCCACGGCGATTTTGGCCTGCGAAACTCCCAAGCACTGAGYGGCGTCAGTCACCTGTGGCAAGATTTTTTTGCCCAGGCCCTGGCCGATCAGTCGGGCGATGTGGTGCCGGCGTCTCTGGACTTCCCGCCGGTCGATCTCGACAGCCCGGTCGAACCGACCGTCGGCAGCGAGCTGCTGGCGCACATCATTTCCCAGCGCGAATGTGATGTGAAAGAAACCGAAGTCCGTCCGCCGGAGCCATTGTTCCTGCCGATTGCCGAGTTCGAAATGGACCTGGCCGATAAACCGTTCCCACCGTTCCCGCCGGAAGAAATCGTCGCGCAACAGAAACAGCAGGACTTCGAAAGCGGCTGGGTTCGCCCGATCGTGCTCACCGCCGGCCAACCGCTGCCCGAGCCTGGTGCCGCGCCGCAACCGCGTCCGCTGCACTTGCCAATCGCCGAGTTCGAACTCGACCTGCTGGACAAGCCATTCCCGCCGTTCTCACCGCAAGAGTTGGTGGAACAGCAGAAACAACTCGATTTCGATAACGGCTGGGCGCGCCCGATCGTTCTGCAGAACCTGCGCATCGCCGCATAACCCCTCAGCGGCCCAACCATCACGGCCCGACCTCGTCAGCCTTTGAAGAATTGATTGGCCTTCTGGAACGGCATCGACCGGGAAGTGAAGCCAAAGGTCCCGTGTTGCTGGATTTCCTCGGCCGCGCGCAAGAACTCGCCATACGCTGCCAAAGCCAGGGCTGAACCGACGCTGATGCGTTTGACGCCCATTTCGCTCAACTGCGCTACCGTCAGCTTGAGCCCGCCGGACATCAACACATTCACCGGTTTCGGTGCCACGGCGCGAACCACCGCCAAGACCTCTTCGGCATTGCGCAGGCCTGGGGCGTAAAGCACGTCCGCGCCGGCCTCGGCGAATGCCTGCAAACGGCGAATGGTGTCGTCGAGGTCAGGATTGCCGTGCAAATAGTTCTCGGCACGCGCCGTCAACGTGAAGGGGAAAGGCAAACTGCGCGCTGCTGCGACAGCGGCTTCGATACGCGCCACGGCATGCTCGAAGCAGTAGATCGGACCGTCTTCACGCCCGGTGGCATCCTCGATCGAACCGCCTACGGCACCGGCCTGAGCGGCCCGCAGAATACTTTGGGCGCACTCGGCAGGAGCGTCGGCAAAGCCGTTTTCGAGATCTACCGCGACCGGCAAATCAGTGGCCGCAACAATCGCCTCAACGTTTGCCAGGGTATCGTCGAGCGTCAGCCGTATCGTCGAGCGTCAGCC
>NZ_JBFTMK010000413.1:0-4573 GCF_056396965.1 Pseudomonas sp. 05N434 | reverse complement strand
ATGCTGCACTACAACTTCCCTCCGTTCTCGGTGGGCGAGTGTGGTCGCATGGGTGGCGCTGGTCGTCGTGAAATCGGTCACGGCCGTCTGGCTCGTCGTTCGGTTCAGGCCATGCTGCCTGCTGCCGACGTGTTCCCGTACACCATCCGTGTCGTGTCGGAAATCACCGAGTCCAACGGTTCGAGCTCCATGGCTTCGGTCTGCGGCGCTTCCCTGGCTCTGATGGACGCTGGTGTACCGATGAAGGCACCGGTTGCTGGTATCGCCATGGGTCTGGTTAAAGAAGGCGAGAAATTCGCCGTCCTGACTGACATCCTGGGTGACGAAGACCACCTGGGCGACATGGACTTCAAAGTAGCCGGTACCGCCAAAGGTGTTACCGCGCTGCAGATGGACATCAAGATCAAGGGCATCACCGAAGAAATCATGGAAATCGCTCTGGGCCAAGCCCTGGAAGCGCGCCTGAATATCCTCGGTCAGATGAACCAGATCATTGGCCAGTCGCGTACCGAGCTGTCGGAAAACGCTCCGACCATGATCGCGATGAAAATCGACACCGACAAAATCCGTGATGTCATCGGTAAAGGCGGCGCGACCATTCGTGCGATCTGTGAAGAGACCAAGGCTTCGATCGACATCGAAGACGACGGCTCGATCAAGATCTTCGGCGAAACCAAGGAAGCGGCTGAAGCTGCACGCCAGCGCGTTCTGGGCATCACCGCTGAAGCTGAAATCGGCAAGATCTACGTCGGTAAGGTTGAGCGCATCGTCGACTTCGGYGCATTCGTCAACATCCTGCCGGGCAAGGACGGTCTGGTTCACATCTCGATGCTGAGCGACGCTCGCGTTGAGAAAGTGACCGACATCCTGAAAGAAGGCCAGGAAGTGGAAGTTCTGGTACTGGACGTGGACAACCGCGGCCGTATCAAGCTGTCCATCAAAGACGTAGCAGCGGCCAAGGCTTCGGGCGTTTAATTACCCCCGCGCCTGACCGTTGAACAGCAAAACGCCCCGACTGGTTCGGGGCGTTTTGCTGTGTGCAGGAAAAAGCTGAGCGTGGAATTTGGTGTGGCGAGGGAGCTTGCTCCCTCGCCACAAGTTGCCGGACCTCGAGACCGGTGCTAGGTTTAGCCCACAGCCCGTGTAGCTCAGCCGGTAGAGCAGCGCACTCGTAACGCGAAGGTCGCAGGTTCGATTCCTGTCTCGGGCACCATTTTCCCCGCTTACTTCACCTTTCTGCTCAGCTCCTCGACGGTGCGCTTGAGCTGATCCATCGCGCGATCCTGATCGCTGATTTCCCGTTTAAGACTGGAGATCTCGCTGTTGTTCGAGCTGGAGCTGGAACCGCTGTTGCGCTTGAGCTCTTCCACTTGTTTGGTGAGAGTGTTCAGGTCGCGTTCCTGTTCATTGACCGTGCGCTTGAGATCATCAATCTCCTTGCTGCTGGAGCTGGTGCTGGAACCACTGTTGCGTTTGAGTTCTTCGATCTGACGGGCCTGTTCGCTGATAGTGCGCTTCTGGCTTTCGAGATCGCTGGCATTGGCCTTCACGGTTTTTTGCAGGTTTTCCAGATCATCGATGCTGACACTGGTTCTGACGAGCGTGTCCTTGCCGTATGAATTGTGGAGGGCAGAGATTTTGTCGGAGTACAGCGAAGGGTCAGAGGCGACTTCGACAGCCGCTTGAGCTGCACTGGCCAATGTCAGGCTGCCGAGCAGCAGGGTAGCAGCGGCAAGACGGGTAGACGAAAGCTTCGAAAAACTGCGCATCACTGGGGTTCCTTGTGAAGTGCCGATATGGCACATCGCTATGACTTGGGATTTGAATTTATGTTCCCCGAGGTCTCCAGCGTCTCTTGCACACAGCTTTTTGCGGGATAGATGTAAAGAGCCGTGTAAATCGTCGGCAAAACGTCCTATATTCGTTGCCTGCATGAGCATCGCCCAGCAGTTTTCAGATGATCCCGAATGGTTCTGAAGGCCAGACAAACCGGGCTTCAAACGGTTTTTTTGCGTCAGAGAGATCCTTGATGATCCAGATCCATCTTCCATTCCCCAGATCAGCGAGAACGCCATGACCGTTAAAGAATTGACCCAAGAAGCCAGACACGAAGAAGCCCTGAAAAAGTACGTACTGGATGCACCCCAGTTACTGGAAGAGATCAAGGACTTGCCTGCCGACGATCAGAAGGACCAGATCCAGTGGGCGTTCGAGGATGAGGCAGAAGCCCAGGGCTTGCAGCCGTGGGAGCTGACGCTCAAGTACACCTCAACCCCGGAAGAGTTCGAGGCTGCGCGCCTGGCGCTGCACAAGGAAGCGGCCGAGGTATTGGGTGTCGAGTGGGAAGAGTACTGCGAGATGAACAATCTGGTGGTCTGATACAAAAACGCCAGCCTCATCGGGGCTGGCGTTTTTCTTTATGCGAAGAACTCAGAGGCTCAGTCGCATCGACAGATCCACCGCCTTCACATCCTTGGTCATCGCACCAATCGAAATGTAATCCACCCCGGTTTGCGCAATCGGCAGCAACGTACTTTCGTTGATGCCGCCACTGGCCTCCAGTTTTGCCTTGCCGGCATTCAGGCGCACGGCTTCACGCATGTCATCCAGGCTCAGTTCATCGAGCATGATGATGTCGGCCCCCGCCGCCAGGGCTTCTTTGAGCTCCGTCAGGTTCTCCACTTCGATCTCCACCGGTTTGCCCGGAGCGATCTTGTGCGCGGCAGCAATAGCCTCAGGGATGCCACCGCAGGCGGCGATATGGTTTTCCTTGATCAGGAAGGCGTCATACAGGCCGATGCGGTGGTTGTAGCAGCCGCCGCAGGTCACGGCGTATTTCTGGGCCAGACGCAGCCCCGGCAGGGTTTTGCGGGTATCGAGCAACTTCACTTGGGTTTGGGCGACGAAATCCGCCAGGTACTGCGCGCGCGTGGCCACGCCCGAAAGCAGCTGCAGGAAGTTCAGCGCGCTGCGTTCGCCGGTGAGCAGCGAGCGTGCCGGGCCTTCGAGGTGGAACAGCGCCTGATTGGGTTTCACCCGCTCGCCATCGCTCACCTGCCAGTGCACGGCGACCCGCGGATCCAGCTGCCGAAACACGGCATCGACCCATGCAGTGCCGCTGATGACGGCCGCGTCGCGGGTGATGATGGTGGCTTTGGCCAGACGTTCGGCCGGGATCAGTTGCGCGGTGATGTCGCCGCTGCCGATGTCCTCGAGCAACGCACGGCGCACGTTGGCTTCGATTTCGGCGGTCAAATCGGCGAGACGTAGATTCGGCATAACGGGCTCCACAAACAAAGTGGCCCGATTATAGGGCCATGGCGCGAGGCAACCCAAGGCATCAACAACCATCCCGTCGTTCACGAACCTGCATTTGGTCGATTCGCGTGAGCAATTGACTCTAAGCAAGGGTCTTTCATAAACGTCTGTTTCTTTGGGAGCGCAGAGTCTGCTGGCACAAGAGAGGTCTTTTGCAGATAATTCTGCCTTGCATTTGACGTCATAGCTTTGACGTACCTTTGGATTCCCGATTATTGAATGACAGCGGGTGTGCAATGTTCTCCGCTGAACGCCGGCTGTGTGGCCGGCGTGCTCGATCTTTCTTACCGAACCGAAGAATCACCGTTTCAGGAGGCTTGGATGCACAACGACGGGAATGTAGTGCCTTTGCACAAGGCGACTACCGATCAGGCGACTCATTCGCTGCTCGCCCGCCTGCCCGTGATTCTGCTTCAGGTTCGCGACAAAGCTGCCCAACAGCTCAAGCAGGGTTTGCAGGAGCTGTTCGATAACGCCGACGACACCTTGTTCGAAATGGCCGACCGGGCCCGAAACGATGTCGAGCAAAACATTTTCTTCGAAGCCATGCGCGATTTGCGCCTCAAGCGCAAAAGTATCGAGCGCGGTTTTCTCGAGCAGTTCCTCGAGGCTTTCCTCAGACTCACGCAGTGCGACACCTCACAGGCTGCCTTGCCCCGGGCATTGGCTTTCGATACCTCGGCGTCGCTATCCCATGACGACATGGAGCGTAATGTGGCGGTGGAGATCATGGTCGGCAAAGTGCTGAACCGCGATGGCTTCGCCCTCGACCAACTCACCGCCCGACTGAGCACCCTGTTGGGCAAGAAACTGGTCGAACAGCACAACCCCCTGGGGCCGACGCTGCTCTGCGAGTATTTCCTGCAGGCGGGTCGCAACCTGGGGATGGAGATCAAGGTCAAGCTGATCATCCTCAAGCTGTTTGAGCGCTATGTGCTCAGCAACGCCGATCAGCTCTACGCCGAAGCCAATCAATTGCTGATCGCCACCGGTGTGCTGCCGGACCTCAAGCCCGCCCCGGCGCGGCGTGCCACTGATCGAGCGGCTGCCAGTGCTCACGCCGACCCTGTCGAGGCAGGGAGTCGCAGCAGCAATCCACAGATTGACGAGGGGGTGCAGGAAGTTTTCGCCGCCTTGCAGGAGTTGCTGCTCCATGTGCGCGGCAGCGTTGCGCCGACCCTGGAGGTCAGTGCCCAGACCCAGCCCATTTCCACCCGCGACCTGCTGCGACTGCTCTCGCACTTGCAGCAATATG
>NZ_JBFTMK010000412.1:0-4584 GCF_056396965.1 Pseudomonas sp. 05N434 | reverse complement strand
GCTGATCTGCCCGGAGTGCGCCCATGAGTGGTCCGCCACTGGCGAAGCCGAAGTAGCGTCCGACGATACCGTGAAAAAGGACTCGGTCGGCAATGTGCTGCAGGACGGCGATACCATCACCGTGATCAAGGACCTCAAGGTCAAAGGCACTTCCCTGGTGGTCAAGGTCGGCACCAAGGTCAAGAACATCCGCCTGTGCGATGGCGACCACGACATCGACTGCAAGATCGACGGCATCGGCCCGATGAAACTCAAATCCGAGTTCGTCAGAAAAGTCTGAGCCCGCTGTATTCCATCCCGCGCCCTGCGTGGGATGGTGCTTTGCCCTTCCCGCCTCACCCAGCACTCCTCGCAATAGCCAAACGCCAGCCGTTTTGACCTTACGCAATCCTTACCCGATAAAAAACGCAAACCGCCAATAGGCCCTTGCTATTTAATGAATAGGAATTATTCTCATTGAACCCAATCAATGGAGATGAGACCCATGACTTATTTGATCGATGCCTGGCTGGACCGCCCACATCCCTACCTCAGAATCCTGCATCGGGAAACCGGGGAAGTCTGTGCGGTGCTTGAAGAAGAAGCCTTGAACGAGCTGCAGGATCAGGGTGATCTGGACGTCAACGGCCTGAGTTCCAGCGAGCCGGTGGTGCTCAAGGAACTGGTGCGCAATCTGTTTCTGTTTTGCTATGCCCGGGCGTTGCGCCCGAGTCATGACCTGAATACCAAGTTCGAGGTATGAAGATCATTTGTAAAAATGCCGGAGCTGGCCCTGCAGGAGCGGGCCAGCTCCAACACCGGGATTACAGAACGTCGAGCAGTTCGACGTCGAATACCAGTACGCTGTGCGGCGGAATGCTGCCTACGCCTTGAGCGCCGTAAGCCAGTTCGCTCGGCACGTACAGACGCCATTTGCTGCCCGCGTTCATCAGTTGCAGGGCTTCGGTCCAGCCAGCGATAACGCCGCCTACCGGGAATTCTGCAGGCTGGCCGCGCTCGTAGGAGCTGTCGAACACAGTGCCGTCGATCAGAGTGCCGTGGTAGTGAGTGCGCACTTGATCTTCACGGGTTGGCTTGGCGCCTTCACCTTGAGTCAGCACTTCAAATTGCAGGCCCGAAGCCAGAGTAGTGATGCCTTCACGCTTGGCGTTTTCAGCCAGGAAAGCCAGGCCTTCGCCAGCAGCAGCTTCAGCCTTGGCAGCCGCTTCAGCTTGCATGATCTCGCGGATCACTTTGAAGCTGGCGGACATTTCTTCCTGACCCACACGGCTTGGCTTGCCGGCGAACGCGTCGGTCAGACCCGCCAGGATTGCGTCCAGGCTCACGCCCGGTGGCGGATTGTCACGCAGCTGGTCGCCCAACTGACGGCCAATGCCGTAGCTGACGCGGGTTTCATCGGTGGACAGATTTACTTCGGACATGACACTGCTCCGCTGTGCGGACGGCCCTGGAACTTGCCGTGCGTGCACAGCGCATCCCGGAGCGCCCGGAATCAAAAGGGCGAGCAGACTAGCACAGATGCCGCCACGTTGATGAGCGGCGTCAGCCCTGTTACGCAGAACGGAAGGTGCTCGGTAATTTCGGACTTTCCTCGGCGCTGGTACCGCACATTTCATCATGGGCCGAGGTACATACAACGTTGAATGGCTTGGGACAGTCGTGAAGCACTTCACGCGCATGCTCGACCGACCGCAGCTGCAATGTCTCGCCATGAGCATCGAGCACTGGATGCGCCGTACCATGCATCCGAGCCTCCAGCACGTAGAACACGCCTTCCATCGAGATCAGGTTCAACTCATCGATCTTTCCGGCGATGGCAAACGCATTCAACTCTTGCAGGTTCATGAGCGCACCTCACGCAGTGGAGAGCCAGGGTTCTTACAGGGATATGCCTCGACGCACCAAAGTACAAGCCACAAACGACACCGCCCGTCTGTTTCGCAACAGACGGGCGGTGCGGTGGACCGAGTAAGGGCGGATCAGTGCTTGGTCAGCTTGTCCAGATAACCCATGGCAAACGCCGACACCACGAAGGTCATGTGGATGATCACGTACCACTGCAAATGCTCCGGATCGACGTTCTTGGCGTCCATGAAAATCCGCAGCAAGTGGATCGACGAAATTGCCACGATGGAAGCCGCGACCTTCATCTTCAACGAAGACGAATCCATGGTGCCCAACCAGTTGAGCTTCTCCTTGCTGTCGTCGATATCCAGTTCGGAAACGAAGTTCTCGTAACCGGAGATCATCACCATCACCAGCAAGCCGCCTACCAGCGCCATGTCGATCAGCGACAACAACACCAGAATCAGATCCGACTCGGCCATCGAGAACACGTTAGGGATGACGTGGATGACTTCCTGGAAGAATTTCAGTGCCAACGCCAGCAAGCCCAGCGACAAACCGAAATAGATCGGCGCCAGCAACCAGCGGGAGGCGTACATTGTATTTTCGATAAAGCGTTCCATTGAATCTCACACAAGGGGCTGGAAATGGCGGCGAGTATAACAGCCGCCTGTTACACCCAGAAACCGCCGGAAAATCCGCAACCTGCGTGTGTGTGACAAAGTTTTTCTGCTAGTGTCCAGATCAATGACAGGTCAGCGACATCGGACAGGAAAACTGGAAATGGATGTGCGATTGCCCTTAACGAGTGCAGGACTTTGCCTCGCATTGCTGCTCGGTGGTTGTTCACCCAGCGATGAGAAACGCCAAGTCAGCCTCGAAGAAAAGACCGCGCAGTTCGAAAAGTCTCTGGAGGCGATCAAGGATCCGAAACTCAAGGACGTCGTGACCGAACTCGGCGGTTCAGTGCTGCTGCTCGAGCGTGCGCAACTCAAGCTCGACAGTAAACCGGTGGTCACCGAATACGGCGAAGATGCCCTCGCCGTATTCAAGCACTACCCCACGCCCCAGGCGCTGGTCGACACTTACATCAACGGGCTGTTCGTGCTGCACAAGGAGTCCAGCTCGGATTACCTGACCGATCTGCAACCAGTATTCCCCCTCCACTTCAACGCCCCTGGCGCATTCCTTTTCCCTCATGACCTGGAATGGCAATCGGTGACCCTCAGCAACAAGCGCGTCATCGCGTTTCAGCCGGAATGGTCGGAAACCGATCCCGGCATTCAGCTGAGCCCGTCGAGCTCCAACCTGACCAACCCCGATGACTTGACGGTGACCTACCCCTTCATCGAAGGCCTGGGTGTGGACAAAAAGCACCTGCCACAACCAGTGAGCCTGCAAGGCAAGGTGGAGGTCATCGCCCCACGCCGAATCTACAGCTTCAACCTGACCAAAAAGGACGTCGGCCAGACGCGCACCAATGACAACCTCAGTGTCACGCTGCTGAAGCTTGAAAAAAACCATGCCGAAATCGAATTCAGTAACAGCGCACCACCGGCCCCCGAGGTTCGCGATACACCGCCCAACTCGCTGATCGTTCAGGCCAGGGACAGTACCGGGCAATTCCTCTCGCGCTCGGGCGCGATCAATGAAACCGCCACGCAAATTGCGTTCTATCAAAAACAACTGGCGCAAATGCAACAGCAGAAAGCCTGGAGCGAAGCGTTCGAAAAACAGCTCGAGGACGACCAGCGTGCCTTTGAAAAACAACAAACCCGACAGTATGCCAAGGTGTAYTTCAATGGACCGATCGACACGCTCGAAGTCAGCCTGCTGGATTTCTCGGCGGTCACGGTGACCCGCAAGAACCTGGACCTGCCAGTACGCCGCTTCGACCCGCACACGACGGAAAAAACCATCCAGCCACTGACCTTGCCCGTGGTGGTATACGACGACCAGGCTGCGACCTGGCTCAAGGGTGCGACGCTGGACGAGAACCAACTGAAAAAAAGCATCAGTATCAGCCAGTCGATCGACGACCCGAGCGCCGCGCGCATCGATTTCGATCACCCCAGAAGTTTCAATGATGAACTGCTCGGCACCTCGTTCAATCCCGGCGAAAGTCCCGTGACGTTCTTTACCCAAGACAGCAATGGCCGGCGCGATGGGCCGATCGAGCTGCCACCGGAGGCGTATCAGGTCGACCCGCTACGCGGCAGCATCACCTACGATCTGAATCTGTTTGCAGAAACTCCGGCCTACGCGGTGGGCTCCATGCCGCTGTTCCTGGCGACTGTCGACAAGCAAACCTACGACGCCCCCCAACTGCCCAAGGGCCTGACGCTCAAAGGGAATGAGTTGGTGGTTGATCTGAAGCTGTTCCCCGACCAGGACTGGCGCTTTTTCGCCAAGGACGACAGTGGCAACTATCTGAAGGAGATTCTTTCGGTCAGTCACGACGCGAACGCGCAAGGTCCGGGGTTATTCGCAGTGCATTACTTCTACGGCCAGCCCACACGTCTGGAAACTTATCAGCGAACCAACCTCACCACCGTGCAATACGGTTTCGAGGTCAAACTCGACAAGACCGAGCCAGGTAACCTGGATCAATAGCCTGGATCAGCCTTCAGGTCGAAACCCGGGACCGGCAAGGTTGTGGAAACGGCCACCGTTGATCTCTCGCAACTGGGCTTGCAGGTGCAGGCACCAGATTTGCGGGTCATCGGCCAGCTCGTAGCC
>NZ_JBFTMK010000411.1:0-5485 GCF_056396965.1 Pseudomonas sp. 05N434 | reverse complement strand
CGATTGGATACGTCCCCCCGGAAGATCGCCACGGAAAGGTAAGAGACCTGTTCACCCTCTGGTTCGGCGGCAACATCGCGCCGCTGCCCATCGTCACCGGCGCCCTCGGCGTGCAGCTGTTCCAACTGAACCTGGTGTGGGGCATCGTCGCCATTCTGGTCGGCCACCTGGTCGGCGGTGTGCTGATGRCCCTGCACTCGGCGCAAGGCCCGCAGATGGGCATTCCACAAATGATCCAGAGCCGCGCCCAGTTCGGCTCCCTCGGCGCCCTGCTGGTGGTGCTGATCGCCGGCATCATGTACATCGGCTTCTTCGCCTCCAACATCGTCCTCGCCGGCAAGTCCCTGCACGGCGTGGTCGACAGCGTGCCGGTGCCAGTGGGCATCGTCATCGGCGCGCTCGGGTCGGGCATCATCGGCATCATCGGCTATCGCTTCATCCACGTGCTCAACCGCATCGGCACCTGGGTGCTGGGCATCGGCATCGTGCTGGGCTTCGGCTACATCCTCACCCACGTACAGACCGCCGACTTCCTCACCCGCGGCAGCTTCAACATCTCCGGTTGGCTGGCCACCGTATCGTTGGCCGCGCTCTGGCAAATCGCCTTTGCCCCCTACGTGTCCGACTACTCGCGCTACCTGCCGGAAGACGTGCCCGTCGCCGCCACGTTCTGGACCACCTACCTCGGCTCGGCACTCGGCTCCAGCCTGTCGTTCATCTTCGGCGCCGTCGCGGTACTCGCCACGCCCGTCGGCATGGACACCATGGACGCGGTCAAACTCGCCACCGGCTCCATCGGCCCATTGATGCTCGTGCTGTTCCTGCTCAGCGTCATCAGCCACAACGCCCTCAACCTCTACGGCGCCGTGCTGTCGCTGATCACCCTGGTACAAACCTTCGCCTACCGCTGGATCCCCACCGCCAAGAGCCGCGCCGTCCTCTCGGTCATCGTCCTCGCCGGCTGCTGCTTCGCCGCCGTCGGCGCCTCCGCCGACTTCATCGGCCACTTCGTCGACATGGTGTTGGTGTTGCTCGTGGTGCTGGTGCCCTGGACCGCGATCAACCTGATCGACTTCTATGCCATTCATAAAGGTCATTACGACATTGATTCGATCTTCCAGGTCGATGGCGGGATCTATGGCCGATACAACCCGCAGGCGTTGTTGGCGTATGCGATAGGGATTGCGGTGCAGATTCCGTTCATGAACACACCGCTGTATGTCGGGCCGATCTCGGCGCACATCAATGGGGCGGATTTGTCCTGGGTGGTGGGGTTGTTGGTGACTTCGCCGTTGTACTGGTGGTTGGCGAATCGTGACACGGCTTACAAGCGTCGGCTGTCTACCGGAAAACTGGCCAACAGTCTGTAACCCTGTAGGAGCCAGGCTTGCCGGCGAAGACATCCTCAAATACGCCGTCGCCGGCAAGCCATTCCTCTGGAGCTGCCGAAGGCTGCGATTTTTTGATCCTGACGTCCGCTACGCTTGCAACGCGTTGCCAGCACTCGCTACGAACGCAACACCCCCATCGCCCGCCGATACTTCTCCACGCGCTCCAGATCGTCCCAGGACGGCTGCGCAATCCGCGACAAGTCGCTGTTCTCTTCCAGATCCGCCAGCTTCACCACCCGCCCGACCGGATTCTGCGCCGCGCGCTCGACGAACGCCTCGTAGGACTCGCCCGGCACCTTGGTCACCGACGCAATCGCCGTCAGCACCGCTTCGCTGAAGCCTTCCTTGCGCAGATCGTCAAGGCTGACGCCGCAGTCCTCGACCACGTCATGCAGCACCGCGACGATGCGCTCTTCCAGCGTGTTCACCCGCAGCATGACTTTCAGCGGATGCAGGATGTAAGGCGCCCCGCCCTTGTCCACCTGCCCTTCATGCGCCGCGGCGGCGATGGCAATGGCGCGTTCCAGTGTCTGACTCATGGGATTCTCCTTGGGTTAAATGCCGTAACGGCGCGGCCAGGATTTTGAAGTCTGCAAAATATGTAGGAATTTGCCCTTTGTGGCGAGGGGGCTTGCCCCCGTTGGGCTGCGAAGCAGCCCCAAACCCTGCTAGCCCGTTTCCTCAGACACACCGCAACGCCCGGTTTTGCGGCGGCTGCGCCACCGAACGGGGGCAAGCCCCCTCGCCACAGTGACCGCGTGTGGTCCTACAGCCCGGTTGCGGCTACCAAAATCACTGCCTAGAGTGGGTCTGTCGCTGAGCGAATTCAGCGATAGGGTTTCGCAGCCCTGCAGAAGATGACACACACCGTTAAATGACAACTGTGGCAAAATTTGCCGCCGTTACGTTTTATGGCGGCTGTGTGTGGGAGACCCTCGGGTCTGCCGGTTTTGTCTCTTCTCCGGTCTGCGAACCCGCACATAGCTGCCACCCATTTGTTTCGCAGCAGAAAGGTGGCACTTCATTTTCCTTTGAAGAGTTCAACCTTATGACTATGAACAAACCGCTCCGCCACTACTCCCCAATGTCCCACTTCGCCACCGACCACCCCGTCCTCCTCATCGACGCCGACGCCCCGATACGCGAACTYCACAGCTGCCTCAGCGAACGCCTCAACGCCGTCCTCAAATACCTCAACCTCATGGCCTGCACCAGCCTCCCCGACTATGCCGAACACGACATCAACACCGTCACCAACATCGCGCGGATCATGGTCCAGGATGTGAGCGATGTGTTTCGGGTGATTGAGCAGCGTGGGTTTGATACGCCCAAGGGTCAGTGACTTAATTTCAGTCGTAGAAAAACCGCATTACTGCGGTTTTTCTGCTTCCTGCTCCGACTCTGACAACAACAATCAGTAAACCTGCACCCGCCACAACTCCCGCGACGAAGAACCCGCCGACATCGGCAGCCGCCCGTGCAGCGTCCGATAGTTATCGATCAGCACCAAATCCCCCTCACTCCATTGATGAGCAATCAGACACTCCGGGTCATAAACCAGCGCATTGACCTGTTCCAGCAACGCCTGCTGAGCCTGCTCGTCATGGTCCTGAACCGACTGGCTCAAGGTCTGCAATGTCGAGTCGGTGCCCTCTTGGTAGCGCAGGATGAGCTCGCCGCTGCGGGGGTGGTGGTCCACCAGGCTGTACATGCGCGGCGAGCCGCCGAAGTAGGTCATTTTGGTGTAGTAGGTGATGTTCACGCCCTGCCATTGTCGGGCGACTTGCTGCCCGACTTTGCGCAGTACGTTGCGGCTGTCGACGATGGTGGTCTGGCCCTCGCCCGGCTGCGGCGCGGTCTTGCAGTACAGCATGAATTTGCTGGCGCAGAATTTCGGGTTGCGTTGAACTTGTGCGTCGCTGTCGGGCAGCATGTTCAGGTCCCAGTGCAACGGAGTTTTTTCCAGCGAGTGCACCACGCCTTGGGGTTTGTCCGCAGGCTTGACCACGTGGACGGCACCGAAGGCCCACTCGTAGAGCGTGCCGAAACGTTCGCAGCTGCGAGCAAAGCTATCCTGGTCGTCGAAGCGRCAGCCCTTGAGGCAGACGAAACCGAAGGTTTCCACCAGGGCTTCCAGCAGGCCGGTGGACAGTCGTTCAAAACCCAGCCCCAACGGGTCTCGCACCACCAGGCCAAACAGCGGAAGTTTTTGCAGTTCGTACTCGAAGCCTTGGGCCTGCGGGTTTTCTGCTTGATGGTAGAGCCATGGCCGCCCCTCATAGGTGACCAGCACATGGTGGTCGAGGTCGACCTGGGCGCGGGCGCGAAGGGTTTGGCCGCCATCCAGGTTGCACACCGGCACGGCATGCCAAGGGCTGTCCGCGCGGGTCAGCCCTTCGGCCAGGCCGAAGGTGAATTTGGGGCCGGCATTGTTGTATTGATGGACCGACAGGCGAATGTCATCGCCAAAGAAACGGTCCACCGCCGCGTTCAATGCGTGCCCGCGATACATCATTTGGTAGGCTTTGAAGTTGATTTGTTGCAGGTACTCGTCCTCGCTCTGCCCTTCTTCGCGGCACAGACGCAGGTCGTTGTAGAGGTGACTGCAGAGGTTGTCATGCGCCCGGCTGAGGGACTCATCGTCGCGGCTCTGCTCGATCAGGTCACCAAGGTTTTTCCACGGTAGACGGGCCTGCTTGATCAGGCTGGCGCGAACCGACTCGGCACTTTGGGCCTGGGGAAACAGGTCTTCCATGCTGACCCACTCAATCGTGTGGGTGGTGCACAGTTCACGCAACGCCCGGTTGTAAGCGGCGCGAACGTCGTCGGCCACGCCGACGATGCGCATGCGCAGCCCCGCAGGCTCGCTGCAAAACGCGCAGCAATTCGGCCGGGTGTTCACAGCACAAGTTCGGGGCCTGGGCCTGCAAGTCTGGTGTCAGGCCATAGCCCCAAGTGACTGCCGCCGAATACATGCCTGCAGCACGGGCCGTTTGCAGATCGATCTCCGTGTCACCGACGAACAAGCAGCGTTGCGGATCAACCGACAACCGCCGGGCGGCTTCCCATGCCACCTCCGGTTGCGGTTTGAGCGACCTGCCTGCGCGATGCCCCAGAATTGGCCCGAAAGCATTCTGCGGCAGCAACGTTCTGGAAACCTGCAACGCCATTTCCTCGGCCTTGTTGGTCACGATAGCCAGCGGTAGCTGTAACTGTCGGCAGCCTTCGAGCAATTCCAAGACACCGCTGAATGGACGGGAAAATTGAACCAGGTTGTGCTGATAGAGCGCCACATAGCGCTGGTGCAAGGCGACCGCATCGACTATGCCAAACTGCGCGGCGACCCGCTCGCTCATCGCCGTGGTGCCGCCGCCGATATACCCCCGCACTGTTTCCGAGGTCAGCGCCGGGCAACCATGTTCGAGCAGCACTTGGTTCAAGCACCAGGTGATGTCGGGCAAGGTGTCGACCAGAGTCCCGTCCAAATCGAAGAGTACGGCTTCGACCCGCAACCGAGACGCCATCATTGAGCACTGGCGTAGTGACAAGGACGCCCCTTGCGGAACACCAGGCGGTGATAGCGCTCATCGACATTGCTGCGTTTTTCGAGCGTGACCACACCCCGTCGCTTGATGGCCACCGAATGCCAGGGCGTACGCCACAGGTCACTGGTTGGCACCAACCGGATACCGATCTTCGTCGAGACCGCCAACTGCGGGTGAATCGACAAGCGCAGGCAATGCGGGTAACGCGCCTGCAACAGCGCCCCCCAGGCTTCACTGCGCTGGATCACCCGCTGCGAGGCCGGTTTGGCGACCTTCTTCACCGCGTTGAGGCTCATGCCAGCGAATACTTTCAGTCCCGAGTAATCCTCGGAAAGAAAGCGATGGATGCCGCAGTACATCAACATCATGTGCGGATCATCCTTGAAGCGCTGCTGCAACAAGATCAATGACTGACCGTGCTCGATCATCATCTCTTCACGCATGGCGTCCAGACAATCCAGCTGAGGGTAGGCATCCCGGAGATCGAAATGGGCAAACGTACCGCGGTAGTGCTGCTCGGCGTAGTGCTGGATAGCGTCGGTGTAGGCC
>NZ_JBFTMK010000410.1:0-4586 GCF_056396965.1 Pseudomonas sp. 05N434 | reverse complement strand
CCAACGGGAGCAAGCTCCCTCGCCACAAAGGCTCGCTCCCACAGGGGAAGGGGTTAGTTGTCGTAACCCAGGTTAGGCGCCAGCCAGCGCTCGGTCACGCTCAACTCCTGGCCTTTGCGCGAGGTGTAGCTCTGCACCTGATCCTTGTCGATCTTGCCCACGGCGAAATACTGCGCCTGTGGGTGAGCGAAGTACCAGCCGCTGACCGCCGCCGCCGGGAACATCGCGTAGTGCTCGGTGAGGAATACGCCGCTGCGGCCGGCCTTGAGCTCTTCCGCTTCCGGGTCCAGCAGCTTGAACAGCGTGGCTTTCTCGGTGTGATCCGGGCACGCCGGGTAGCCCGGAGCAGGGCGGATGCCGGTGTATTGCTCTTTGATCAGCGCCTCGTTGTCCAGCGTCTCGTCCTTGGCGTAGCCCCAGTAGTCTTTACGCACTTGCTGGTGCAGCCACTCGGCGCACGCCTCGGCCAGACGGTCGGCCAACGCCTTGACCATGATCGAGTTGTAGTCGTCGCCCGCTTCCTGATAGGCCTTGGCCACTTCTTCGGCGCCAATCCCGGCGGTGGTGATGAAACCACCCACGTAGTCGGTCACGCCGCTGTCCTTCGGCGCGACGAAGTCGGCCAGGGAGAAGTTCGGCTTACCGTCGGTCTTGATGATCTGCTGGCGCAAGTGATGCAGCTTGGCCAATGGCTTGCCGTCGTCGCCATAGACTTCGATGTCATCGTCGCGCACCTGGTTGGCCGGCCAGAAACCGAACACCGCACGGGCGCTGATCAGCTTCTCGTCGATCAACTTGGCAAGCATTTCCTGGGCATCGGCGTACAGCGCGGTGGCGGCTTCACCGACCACTTCATCCTGCAGGATGCGCGGGAACTTGCCGGCCAGGTCCCAGGAGATGAAGAACGGTGTCCAGTCGATGTATTCGGCCAAAACCTTCAGGTCGATGTTGTCCAGTACCTTGGCGCCGGTGAACGTCGGTTTGACCGGCTCATAATTGGCCCAGTCGAACTGCGGTTTCTTGGCGATGGCTGCCGGGTAGCTCAGGCGCTCGGTGCGGGCGCTGCGGTTGGCGGTGCGCTCGCGAACGTCGATGTATTCCAGGCGGGTCTTCTCGACGAAACCGGCTTTCAGTTCCTTGGACAGCAACTGCGTCGCCACGCCCACGGCGCGGGAGGCGTCGGTGACGTAGATCACCGCGTCGTTGCTGTACTTGGGCTCGATCTTCACCGCCGTGTGCGCCTTGGAGGTGGTCGCGCCACCGATCATCAGCGGCAGATAGAAGTCCTGACGCTGCATTTCGCGGGCCACGTGAACCATTTCGTCCAGCGAAGGCGTGATCAGGCCGGACAGACCGATGATGTCGCATTTCTCGTCTTTGGCGACCTGCAGGATCTTCTCCGCCGGCACCATCACGCCGAGGTCAACGATGTCGTAGCCGTTACAGCCCAGCACCACGCCGACAATGTTCTTGCCGATGTCGTGCACGTCGCCCTTGACCGTGGCCATGAGGATCTTGCCCTTGGCTTCCGGCTTGTCGCCTTTTTCCAGTTCGATGAACGGGATCAGGTGGGCCACGGCCTGCTTCATCACGCGGGCGGACTTCACCACTTGCGGCAGGAACATTTTGCCGGCGCCGAACAGGTCGCCGACGATGTTCATGCCGGCCATCAACGGGCCTTCGATGACTTCGATCGGGCGCGCGAACGACAACCGCGATTCTTCAGTATCTTCAACAATGTGCGTGGTGATGCCCTTGACCAGCGCATGCTCCAGACGCTTGTTGACGTCCCAGTTGCGCCACTCTTCGGTCTCGGCTTCCTTGACGCTGCCGTCGCCCTTGTACTTGTCGGCGATGGCGAGGAGGGCGTCGGTGCCTTCCGGAGTACGGTTGAGGATCACGTCTTCAACGGCGTCGCGCAGCTCCACCGGGATCTGGTCGTAGATCTCCAGTTGGCCGGCGTTGACGATGCCCATGGTCAGGCCGTTGCGGATTGCATACAGCAGGAACACCGAGTGAATCGCCTCGCGCACCGGGTTGTTGCCACGGAACGAGAACGACACGTTGGACACGCCGCCGGAGCTCAGGGCGTACGGCAGTTCGTCGCGGATGTAGGCACAGGCGTTGATGAAGTCCACAGCGTAGTTGTTGTGTTCTTCGATACCGGTGGCCACGGCGAAGATGTTCGGGTCGAAGATGATGTCTTCCGGCGGGAAGCCGACTTCGTTGACCAGAATGTCGTAGGAACGTTTGCAGATTTCTTTCTTGCGCGCTTCGGTGTCGGCCTGGCCGGCTTCATCGAAGGCCATCACCACCACCGCGGCGCCGTAGCGTTTGCACAGTTTGGCGTGATGAATGAACTGCTCGACACCTTCCTTCATGCTGATGGAGTTGACGATGCCCTTGCCCTGGATGCACTTGAGGCCGGCTTCGATCACTTCCCACTTGGAGGAGTCGATCATGATCGGGACGCGGGAGATGTCCGGTTCGCCGGCAATCAGATTGAGGAAGGTCACCATGGCCTTCTTCGAATCGAGCATCCCTTCGTCCATGTTGATGTCGATCACCTGGGCGCCGGCTTCGACCTGCTGCAGGGCGACTTCCAGGGCCTCGGTGTAGTTGTCTTCACGGATCAGGCGGGCGAACTTGGCGGAACCGGTGATGTTGGTCCGCTCGCCGACGTTGACGAACAGTGAACTGCGATCGATGGTGAACGGTTCCAGGCCCGACAGGCGGCMGGCCTTGGGGATGTCCGGAATTTCACGCGGGGCGTAACCGGCGACCGCTTTGGCGATGGCTTCGATGTGGCCCGGTGTGGTGCCGCAGCAACCGCCGACGATGTTGAGGAAGCCACTTTGGGCGAACTCTTCAATGACCTTGGCGGTTTGCGCCGGCAGTTCGTCGTACTCGCCGAATTCGTTCGGCAGGCCGGCGTTCGGGTGCGCCGACACGTGGGTGCTGGCCTTGTTCGACAGCTCTTCCAGGTATGGGCGCAATTCACGGGCGCCGAGGGCGCAGTTCAGGCCGACGGAAATCGGCTTGGCGTGGGCCACGGAGTTCCAGAACGCTTCGGTGGTCTGGCCGGAGAGGGTGCGGCCAGAGGCATCGGTGATGGTGCCGGAAATCATGATCGGCAGCTCGACGCCCAGCTCTTCGTAAACCCCTTGCACGGCGAAGATCGCCGCTTTGGCGTTGAGGGTGTCGAAAATGGTTTCGATCAGGATCAGGTCGGCGCCGCCTTCGATCAGGCCTTTGGTGGCCTCGGTGTAGTTCTCCACCAGTTCATCGAAGGTCACGTTGCGGTAGCCGGGGTTGTTCACGTCGGGCGACAGCGAGCAGGTACGACTTGTAGGGCCGAGCACCCCGGCGACGAAACGCGGCTTGTCCGGGGTTTCCAGGGTCTTGGCGTCCGCCACCTTGCGCGCCAGGCGTGCGCCTTCTACGTTGAGTTCGTACGCCAGGCCTTGCATGCCGTAGTCGGCCTGGGACACCTGGGTGGCGTTGAAGGTGTTGGTTTCCAGAATGTCGGCGCCGGCATCCAGGTAGGCTTTTTCAATAGAGCCGATCACATCCGGGCGGGTCAGCACCAACAGGTCGTTGTTACCTTTGACATCGCTCGGCCAGTCGGCGAAGCGTTTGCCACGGTAATCCTGTTCCTCGAGCTTGTAGCTCTGGATCATTGTCCCCATGCCGCCGTCGAGAATCAGGATGCGCTCTTTGAGGGCGTGCTTGAGAGCTTGAAGGCGAACGCTGCGATCGGACATTTGGACTACTCGGTAAGGCCATGACGAAGGGCCGGGATAATAACAAACCTGTGTGCTTTTGGAGCATATGCCGGTTTTGCATGAATATCGTTCATGTTGGTGCGCGGGTCGGACCGGTAGAATCGCGGCGTTTTCTCATGATCAGGACCAGGGATATGTCGTATCGCGTCGTCACCAGCCTATTGATGCTGTTTTTAAGCGGGGGCGCCGCTGCGCAAGGTCCGGACATTTCCTACGTTCGCGACATTCAACCGATCTTCACCGAAAAGTGCGTGGCCTGCCATGCCTGCTACGACTCCGCCTGTCAGCTCAACCTGGGCAGTGGCGAAGGGGCGTCCCGAGGTGCGACGAAGGCGCCGGTCTATGACGGCGAACGGAGCAAGGCCGCCGCGCCGACCCGGTTGTTTTATGACGCCTTCGGCAAGCGTGCCTGGCAGCAAAAGGGCTTCTATTCAGTGCTCGACGCCCAAGGCAGCCAGGCGGCACTGATGGCGCGGATGCTTGAACTAGGCCATAGAACGCCGTTACAACCCAACGCCAAATTGCCGGAAGAGATCGTCCTGGGCCTGAACCGGGAAACGCTGTGCGCCATGCCGGCGGAGTTCGACGGTTACGCCAGCTCTCATCCGAAGGAGGGCATGCCGCTAGCGGTCACCGGTCTGACCGATCAGCAATACCAGACGCTGCAGCGCTGGCTGGCTTCCGGCGCGCCGATCGATCAGCAGGGCCTGGTGCCCAGCGCCAGGGAAGCCTTGGAAGTGGTGCAGTGGGAAAACCTGCTGAATGCGCCGGGCGCCCGGGAGAGCCTGGTCGGGCGCTGGC